>DASXKG010000201.1:0-16096 GCA_036496965.1 Variovorax sp. | reverse complement strand
GCCGTTCCTGAAGTTCGCCTCGCTGCATTTCATCTCGGCAGTCAAGCGCCAGGGGCTCGGTCCGGTCTGGCAGGCCATCGTGCAGGCGCACAAGTCGGCCACCCGCAAGATGTCCACGCCGGTGCTGACCAGGCTGCTGCTGGAGGCGGTGCAGTTCCAGGCGCCCAAGCGCGCGGGCATGTTCCGCCCCAAGATGCGCTACGCCCACCAGGGCGGCATGAATCCGCCGGTGATCATCATCCACGGCAACTCGCTGGAGCATGTCACCGAGGCCTACAAGCGCTTCCTCGAAGGGCGCTTCCGCAAGGAGTTCGACCTGGTCGGCACGCCGCTGCGAATCCAGCTCAAGACATCGAGCAACCCTTACGCGGACAAGGACGGTTGACGCAAGGCCGGCGCTGTCGTCTTGGCCGCCATTGAGCGCCGATGACAGGCGCAGCGCGCGGAAGTTCCGGCTTTCGGTGCCGTTATTTTTGGAAGGCCATTGAGCGGTGATTGCTGCAGCGCAGAATCGCTGTGTTAAGGTGGCCGGTCCAACAACTACTCTTGAACACGGAGAATATCGTGAGCAATAAAGGGCAACTTCTACAAGATCCCTTCCTCAACACCTTGCGCCGCGAACATGTGCCGGTGTCGATCTATCTGGTCAACGGCATCAAGCTGCAAGGCCAGATCGAGTCCTTCGACCAGTACGTCGTGTTGCTTCGCAATACGGTGACCCAGATGGTCTACAAGCACGCCATCTCCACCATCGTGCCGGGTCGGGCCGTCAACTTCTCGGCTGCCGAGAGCGAAGACGCCGCCGCCTGACCGGCGCGAGGCGCGGCGATGAACCCGCCGCGCTTTTTCAATCCTGTTTCCGATTGTCTGAACTGATTACCCGGAATGAGGGCGCCGTCGTACTGGTCGGCGTGGATTTCGGTCTGCCCCATTTCGATGCCGAGCTCGAAGAGCTCGGACTGCTCGCGCAGACTGCGCATCTCACCCCGGTCGCTCGCCTGGCTTGCAAGCGAAAGGCGCCCGATGCGGCGTTGTTCGTCGGCAGCGGCAAGGCCGACGAGATCCGCGAGCTCGCCGAATTGCATCGGGCCAGCGAAGTCGTTTTCGACCAGTCGCTGAGTCCGGCGCAGCAGCGCAACCTCGAGCGCCTGCTGGGCATCGCGGTCTATGACCGCACCTTCCTGATTCTCGAGATCTTCGCCCAGCGCGCCCGCTCGCACGAGGGCAAACTGCAGGTCGAACTGGCACGGCTGCAATACCTGAGCACCCGGCTGGTGCGCCGCTGGTCTCACCTGGAGCGCCAGCGCGGGGGCATCGGCACGCGCGGCGGCCCCGGCGAAACCCAGATCGAACTCGACCGCCGGATGATCGGCGAATCGATCAAGCGAACCCGCGAGCGCCTCGCGAAGGTGCAGCGCCAGCGCGGCACGCAGCGCCGCCAGCGCGAGCGGCGCGAGACCTTCAACATCTCGCTGGTCGGCTACACCAACGCCGGCAAGTCGTCGCTGTTCAATGCGCTGGTGAAGGCGCGCGCCTATGCGGCCGACCAGTTGTTCGCGACCCTGGACACGACCACCCGGTCGCTGTATCTGGGCGATGCGCGGCGGCAGGTGTCGATCTCCGACACCGTGGGTTTCATTCGCGACCTGCCGCACGGACTGGTCGATGCCTTCAAGGCGACCCTCCAGGAAGCGGTCGATGCCGACCTGCTGCTGCACGTGGTGGATGCCTCCAACCCGCACCATCCCGAGCAGATGGCCGAGGTGCAGGCCGTGCTGAAGGAGATCGGCGCCGACACCGTGGCGCAGATTCTGCTGTTCAACAAGCTGGATGCACTTGAAAGCACGCAGCATCCGCTGCATCTGCAGGACGAAATCGAACTCGATGGCGTGCAATTGACGCGCATCTTCCTGAGTGCCAGGAGCGGCGAGGGGCTTCCGGTGCTGCGAGCGGAACTCGCGCGACGGGCCAGTCCGCCCGCCGAAGGCATAACCTTGGAAGGCGGGGCCGAATTGCAGGGTACGGATTTCTGATTGTGCACAATCCACCTTCACTGACCAAAGAACAGAACCGAATGAATTCAAAGCCAGTGCGGAGATGGTTTCCCGGCGTGTTCAACCTGAACGACGGCCGCTGGGGCCGCAACGACGACGCCTCGTCCAACAACGACCGCCCGGCCTCGAGTCGCCCCGAAGGTGAGCCGCCGGCCCCGCCGCCTTCGGGCAACAACAACGAGCGCCCGCGCGGCCAGGGCCCGAACCAGGGCCCTCCGGACCTGGACGAACTCTGGCGCGACTTCAACCGCAAGCTGGGTGGCCTGTTCGGCGGCGGTCGCGGCGGTGACAATCGCCCGAACGGCTCCGGCGGCAATGGTGGGGGCCTCAAGCCCGACATGAAGAACGCCGGCGTCGGACTCGGGCTGGTCGCCCTGGTCGCCATCCTGATCTGGCTCGGCACCGGCTTCTTCATCGTCAATGAAGGCCAGCAGGCGGTCATCACCCAGTTCGGCCGCTACAAGGCAACCGTGGGCGCCGGTTTCAATTGGCGCCTGCCCTATCCGATCCAGCGCCACGAGATCGTGGTCACCACGCAGATCCGTTCGGTCGACGTCGGCCGCGACACCATCGTGCGCTCCACCGGCCTGCGCGAGTCGGCCATGCTGACCGAGGACGAGAACATCGTCGAGATCAAGTTCGCGGTGCAGTACCGTCTGAGCGACGCCCGGGCCTGGCTCTACGAGAGCAAGGATCCGGCCGACACCGTGGTGCAGGTGGCCGAGACGGCAGTGCGCGAGGTGGTCGGCAAGATGCGCATGGACGCGGCCCTGGCCGACGAGCGCGACCAGATCGCGCCGCGGGTTCGGGTGCTGATGCAGACCATCCTGGACCGCTACAACGTCGGCGTCGACATCGTCGGCATCAACCTGCAGCAAGGCGGCGTGCGTCCGCCCGAGCAGGTGCAGGCGGCCTTCGACGACGTGCTCAAGGCCGGCCAGGAGCGCGAGCGACTGAAGAACGAGGCCCAGGCCTATGCCAACGACGTGGTGCCGCGCGCCACCGGGACCGGCTCGCGCCTGAAGGAGGAGTCCGAGGCCTACAAGGCGCGCATCGTGGCCCAGGCCCAGGGCGATGCGCAGCGCTTCAGCTCGGTGCTGGCCGAATACCAGAAGGCGCCGCAGGTCACGCGCGACCGCATGTACACCGATGCCATGCAGCAGATCTACAACAGCACCACCAAGGTGCTGATCGATTCCAAGCAGGGCTCCAACCTGCTGTACCTGCCTCTCGACAAGCTGATGCAGCTGTCGGGCCAGGCCGCGGCGGCCGGCACGCCGGTCGATGCCGCCAGCCCCAGCGTCGCGGGCACCGCCCCGGCGCAGTCCTCCGTGATTCCCGTGGCGCCGTCGATCGGCGATTCCCGGGCCCGCGACAGCCGTTCGCGCGATCGCGACGTGCGCTGAGGATCTCACCCCATGAACAGAATCGGATTCATCATCTCGACGATCCTGGTGGCGCTGGCGCTGCTGAGCTCGACCCTCTTCGTCGTCGACCAGCGCCAGTTCGGCGTGGTCTACGCCCTCGGCCAGATCAAGGACGTGATCACCGAGCCGGGCTTGAACTTCAAGCTGCCACCGCCGTTCCAGAATGTGTCGTACATCGACAAGCGCTTGCTGACGCTGTCCAGCCTCGATCCGGAGCCGATGCTCACGGCGGAAAAGCAGCGCGTGGTGATCGACTGGTACGTGCGCTGGCGCATCACCAATCCGTCCGAGTACATCCGCAACGTGGGCCTCGACGAGAACGCCGGCGCGGTGCAACTGAACCGTGTGGTGCGCAACGCCTTCCAGGAAAACATCAACAAGCGAACGGTGCGAGACCTGATCTCGGTGCGCCGGGAAGCGCTGATGGCCGATGTGCAGCGCGAGGTGCTGGAAGTCGTGAAAGGTGCCAACAAGCCCTGGGGCATCGACGTCGTGGACGTGCGCATCACCCGCGTGGACTATGTCGAGGCCATCACCGAATCGGTCTACCGCCGGATGGAGGCCGAACGCCAGCGCGTGGCCAACGAACTGCGCTCCACCGGCTATGCCGAGGGCGAGAAGATCCGCGCCGATGCCGATCGCCAGCGCGAGGTGATCGTGGCCAACGCCTACCGCGACGCGCAGAAGACCAAGGGCGAGGGCGATGCGCACGCCGCCGGCATCTACGCCGACGCTTTCGGCAAGGACCCGCAGTTCGCGCTCTTCTATCGCAGCCTCGACGCCTACAAGCAGAGCTTCAACAAGAAGAGCGACGTGATGGTGCTGGATCCATCGTCCGACTTCTTCCGTTCGATGCAGAGTTCGGGATCGACCACCACGCCAGCGCGCCGTTGAGGATGAACGCACGCTCGTCGGCCACCGTGCGCGCTTCGACCTGAGTCCAAGGAAACGAAGTGAACAGCGATACCTTCTGGAGCGCCCTGGCGCTGGTGCTGGTGATCGAGGGGCTGCTGCCCTTCCTGTCGCCGGGCAGCTGGCGGCGCGGCTTCGGCCAGCTGATGCAGCTGCGCGACGGGCAGCTGCGTTTCTTCGGCCTGTGCAGCATCCTGGTCGGGCTGATCCTGCTCTGGCTCCTGGACTCGTGAACAGGCCCCGCGCGCCGGCCCGGTAGAATTCCGGTTTAACCACCCCCCGCTCCCCATGTCCGCCTGGGTCCTCCCGGATCACATTGCCGATGTGCTGCCTTCCGAGGCCCGCCACATCGAAGAACTTCGACGCCAGCTGCTCGACACCGCCCGTGGCTATGGCTACGAGCTGGTGATGCCGCCGCTGCTCGAGCACCTGGAATCCCTCCTGTCCGGCACCGGCGAGGCGCTCGACCTGCAGACCTTCAAGCTGGTCGACCAGTTGTCCGGGCGCAGCATGGGCCTGCGCGCCGACACCACGCCCCAGGTGGCGCGCATCGATGCCCATCTGCTCAACCGCGCGGGCGTGACCCGGCTGTGCTACTGCGGACCGGTGGTCCACACCCGGCCCGACCGACCCCATGCCACCCGCGAGCCGCTGCAGTTCGGCGCCGAGATCTACGGCCATGCCGGGCTCGAGGCGGATTGCGAAACGCTGCGGCTCGCGCTCGACTGCCTGAAGGCGGCCGGCGTGACCGGGCCGGCTCGGCCCCCGGTGATCGTCGACCTGGCCGACGCCCGCATCGTGCGTGCGCTTTTTGCCGGCGTGCCGGTCGATGCCGCCGTGATCGCGCAAGTCCATGCCGCCCTGGCGTCCAAGGACTCGCCCCGGCTGCGCGAGCTCACCGCGGGCTTCCCGGCATCCGCGCGCAGCGGCCTGCTGGCCCTGGTGCAGCTCTACGGCGACGTCAAGGTGCTCGACGAGGCGGCCCGCGTGCTGCCGGACAGCACCGTCATGCGCGCCGCCTTCGCCGACCTGCGGCAGCTGGCGCAGCGCATCGGCGGTGCCCGCATCAGCTTCGACCTGGCCGACCTGCGCGGCTATGCCTACTACAGCGGCATGCGTTTCGGCATCTACACCGATGGCGCCAGCGACTCGCTGGTGCGCGGCGGCCGCTACGACGAGGTGGGCGCGGTGTTCGGCCGCAGCCGGCCGGCGGTGGGCTTCAGCCTCGACCTGCGCGAGCTGGTCGGCGTGCTGCCCGTCGAGCCGCTGCGCGCGGCGATCCGCGCGCCCTGGAGCGATGCCCCCGCCCTTGACGAAGCCATCGCGGCCCTGCGCGCCAAGGGCGAAACCGTGGTCTGCGTGCTGCCGGGCCACGACAGCGAGATCGACGAATTCCATTGCGACCGCGAGCTCGTCGAGCAAGGCGGCCGCTGGGGCGTCCAAGCCATCCGAATCTGAGAAGCGAGACATCATGAGCGTCACCACCGGAAGAAACGTGGTCGTTGTCGGCACCCAGTGGGGCGATGAAGGCAAGGGCAAACTGGTCGACTGGCTGACCGAAAGCGCGCAGGGCGTCGTGCGCTTCCAGGGCGGCCACAACGCCGGCCACACGCTGGTCATCAATGGCGTGAAGACCGCGCTGCACCTGATCCCCAGCGGCATCATGCGGCCCGGCGTCAAGTGCTACATCGGCAATGGCGTGGTGCTCTCGGCCGGCAAGCTGTTCGAGGAGATCGAAGGCCTGGAGAAGGCCGGGGTCGAGGTGCGCTCGCGGCTGCGCATCAGCGAGGCCTGCCCGCTGATCCTGCCCTTCCATGCGGCGCTCGACATCGCGCGCGAGACCTACCGCGAGAAAGGCGGCAGCGAGAAGATCGGCACCACCGGGCGCGGCATCGGCCCGGCCTACGAGGACAAGATCGCGCGCCGCGCGCTGCGGGTGCAGGACCTGAAGCATCCCGCGCGCTTCGCTGCCAAGCTGCGCGTGCTGCTGGAGCTGCACAACCATGTGCTGACCCAGGTGCTGAGCGCGCCGCCGATCGACTTCGATCTGGTCTACGACGAGGCGATGCGCCATGCCGAGCTCCTCAAGCCGCTGATGGCCGACGTCTCGCGCGAACTCAACGACGCGCACCGGGCGGGCGCCAATCTCCTGTTCGAGGGGGCGCAGGGCACGCTGCTCGACGTCGACCACGGCACCTATCCGTACGTGACCTCCAGCAATTGCGTGGCCGGCAACGCGGCCGCCGGCTCGGGCGTCGGGCCGGGCATGCTGCACTACGTGCTGGGCATCACCAAGGCCTATTGCACGCGGGTGGGCGGTGGTCCCTTCCCGACCGAACTCGACTGGGAAAAGCCGGGCACCGTCGGCTATCACCTGAGCACGGTGGGTGCCGAGAAGGGCGTGACCACCGGGCGCAGCCGCCGCTGCGGCTGGTTCGATGCCGCATTGCTCAAGCGCTCGGCGCAGGTCAACGGACTGAGCGGCTTGTGCATCACCAAGCTCGACGTGCTCGACGGCCTGGAAGAGCTGAAGCTGTGCACCGGCTACCAGCTCGACGGCGAATACACCGACATCCTGCCGATGGGCGCCGACGAGATCGACCGCTGCACGCCGGTCTACGAGACCCTCGAAGGCTGGAGTGAAAGCACGGTCGGGGTGACGCACTACGACAAGCTGCCGATCAATGCGCGCCTGTACCTGCAGCGCATCGAGCAGGTGACCGGCGTGCCGATCCACATGGTCTCGACCAGCCCCGATCGCGATCACACCATCATGATGCGCCATCCTTTCCTCGCCGAATGACCCCCACCCCTTGATGGAGACCAGTCCATGTTGACCGAAGACGGCAAGCACCTGTATGTGAGCTATGACGAGTACCACAATCTGATCGAGAAGCTCGCGATCAAGGTGCACCAGTCGGGCTGGGAATTCGACACCATCCTGTGCCTGGCGCGCGGCGGCCTGCGGCCGGGCGACGTGCTGTCGCGCATCTTCGGCAAACCGCTGGCGATCATGTCGACCAGTTCCTACCGCGCCGACGCCGGCACGGTGCAGGGCCACCTCGACCTCGCGCGCTACATCACCACGCCGAAGGGCGAGATCGCGGGCAAGGTGCTGCTGGTCGATGACCTCGCCGATTCCGGCCACACGCTGCATGCGGTGGTCGAGATGCTCAAGAGCAACTACAAGCCCATCACCGAGCTGCGCAGCGCCGTGATCTGGACCAAGGCGCTGTCGACCTTCACGCCCGACTACGCCATCGAGTTCCTGCCGACCAATCCATGGATCCATCAGCCCTTCGAGGGCTACGATTCGATGGACGCGGCCAAGCTGCTCGAGAAGTGGTCGGTGTAGGGGCAGGGCAGGCCCTTGCGGTCGGCTAGCATGCGCCTATGCGCAAGCCCATCACCGACCTGATCCACCATTCCTACAGCCCGCCCGCGCGTTTCGCGGCGCCGCAGCCCGGGGTCTACAAGGCCTCCACCGTGTTCTTCGCCGACGTCGCCGCCATGCGTGCGCGCGACTGGAAGACCAAGGCGGGCTACACCTACGGGCTGCACGGCACACCGACCTCCTTCACGCTCGAAGAGCGGCTCGCCACGCTCGAAGGGGGCACCGAGTGCCTGCTCGCGCCCAGCGGCCTGGCGGCGATCTCGCTGGTCTCGTTCGCGATGCTCAAGACCGGCGACGAAGTCCTGATTCCGGACAACGCCTACGGCCCGAACAAGGCGCTGGCCACCGGCGAGCTGGCCAATTTCGGTATCGCGCATCGCTTCTACGACGCCATGAATCCGGCCGACCTGGCCGCCAAGCTGTCGGCCCGCACCAAGCTCGTGTGGTTGGAGGCGGCAGGCTCGGTCACGATGGAATTCCCCGACCTGCCGGCGCTGGTCGATGTCTGCCGCTCGCGCGGCGTGATCACCGCGCTGGACAACACCTGGGGCGCCGGGCTGGCCTTCTCGCCCTTCGACTTCAACGGGAGCGGGCAGGGCGTCGACCTTTCCGTCCATGCGCTCACCAAGTATCCGAGCGGCGGCGGGGACGTGCTGATGGGCAGCGTCGTCACCCGCGACGAGCGCCTGCATCGGGCCCTCAAGCTGACCCACATGCGCATGGGTTTCGGTGTCGGCATGGGCGACGTCGAGACCTTGCTGCGCGCATTGCCCAGCATCGGGCTGCGCTACCAGGCGCAGGACCAGAGCGCCCGCACGCTGGCCCGCTGGCTGGAGGGGCGCGAGGAGATCGCGCAGGTGCTCCATCCGGCGCTCGAGGGCTCGCCCGGGCATGGCAACTGGCTGCGCCTGTGCGGCGCGTCCGATCTGGCGGCGGGCCTGTTTTCGGCGGTGTTCGATGCCAGCTACGGCAGCGAGCAGATCGATCGTTTCTGCGACAGCCTGGCCTTGTTCAAGCTCGGCTATTCGTGGGGCGGACCGATCAGCCTGGTGGTGCCCTACGACATCGGCCTGATGCGCGATGCCAGCGTCGCGAAATGGCCGCACAAGGGAACGCTGGTGCGTTTTTCGATCGGCTTGGAGGATGTCGACGACCTGTGCGCGGACCTCGAACAGGCCTTCGCCGCGCTCTGAGTGCAGCCCGATATCGCGTACAGTCAGGCCACACGCAGTCGCAGTGACTGCCTTGTCAGAAGGAGAAGCTGTGGCAACACCGAATTACGGCTACGAGAAGCGCCAGAAGGAATTGGCCAAGAAGAAAAAGAAGGAAGACAAGCTGCGCGAAAAGGCCAACCGCAAGCTCAGTCCCAGCACCGACGGACTGGCTCCGGGCGACCCTGAATCCGACATGGCCTCGCTGGAACACGATCCGCCGACGGCGCCCGAGATGCCGACAAAAAACGGTTGAGTTTCATATTCAAGCAAAGAGCCGCCGTGGGCCCCGGCCTGCGGCGGCTCTTTGCTTGGCGGATCACTTCGGCAGCAGCTTGCGCAGCGCTGGCCAGACGTTGTCGAGCATGCGCGGCTGCGCGGACGCAATCGGATGGATGCGATCGGCCTGGAACAGTTGCGCGGCATCCGGCGCGTCGGCGATGCCCTTGAGCAGGAAGGGCACCAGCGGCGCCTTCGTCTCGCTCGCCACCTCGGTGAAGATGCCCTCGAAGCGGTGCGTGTAGTCGCTGCCGTAGTTGGGCGGCACCTGGATGCCGATCAGCAGCACCTGCGCGCCCGCGGCCTGCGCGGCCCTCGTCATCTGCAGCAGGTTGTCCTCGGTACTGGCCAGCGGCAGGCCGCGCAGGGCATCGTTGGCGCCGAGTTCGATCAGCACCAGCGTCGGCCGATGCTGCGCCAGCAGGCTCGGCAGTCGGGAGCGGCCGCCCGAACTGGTGTCGCCGCTGATGCTGGCGTTGATCACCGTGGCCGGGATCTTCTGCTCGGCCAGCCGCTGCTGCATCAGGGGCACCCAGCCCTCGCCGCGCTTGAGCCCGTACTCGGCCGACAGTGAGTCGCCGAGCACCAGGATCACGGGCTGCCTGCTGAGTGCTGGCTGGGCCTGGGCGAGCCGCCACGCCCCGGCTGCGACGGCCATGCCGCCGCTCAAGATAAAGTGACGCCGATTCACCACGCGAAACCTTTCAATGTCCTCAATCCGATCCGAAGCCATCGTGGCCGTCGAGCACGTCTACAAGTCCGTCACCGACTCCACCGGCACCCTGGACATTCTGCAGGACATCGACTTCACGCTGGGCGAGCGCGAGACGGCGGCCATCGTCGGCGCCTCGGGCTCGGGCAAGAGCACGCTGCTGTCGATCGTCGCCGGCCTCGACACGCCGACCCGCGGCACCGTCAAGCTCGGCGGCGAGGACCTGTTCGCCATCGATGAGGACGAGCGCGCCGGCCTGCGCGCGCGCAAGGTCGGCTTCGTCTTCCAGAGTTTCCAGCTGCTCGCCAACCTGAGCGCGCTCGAGAACGTGATGCTGCCGCTCGAGCTGGCCGACCGCAAGGACGCGCGCAAGGCGGCCACCGACATGCTCGGGCGGGTCGGCCTGGGCCAGCGGCTCGGCCACTACCCGCGGGTGCTGTCCGGCGGCGAGCAGCAGCGCGTGGCGCTGGCCCGGGCCTTCGTGGTGCAGCCGGCGCTGCTCCTGGCCGACGAGCCGACCGGCAGCCTCGACTTCGCCACCGGCGAGCAGGTGATGCGGCTGATGTTCGAGCTCAACCGCGAACTCGGCACCACGCTGGTGCTGGTGACGCATGACCGTGGCATCGCGGCGCAGTGCGAGCGCCGGATCACCATCGAGGCCGGCCGCGTGGCGCCTTGATAATCGCCGCATGTCTTCTCCCAAAGTGATCTTCGGCTTTCACGCCGTCGGCGTGCGCATCAAGACCGCGCCGAAATCGGTGATCGAAATACTCTTCGATGCGAGCCGGCGCGATGCGCGCATGCGCCAGTTCGTGGCGCGCGCGCAGGAGGCCGGCGTGCGGCTGGTCGAGGCCGACGGCCTGCGGCTTTCCAAGCTCAGCGGCAGCCATGGACACCAGGGAGTGGCGGCCCGGGTCGAGCCGATGGCGCAGACGCACTCGATCGACGAACTCCTCGAAGGCCTGGAAGCCGCGGGCACGGTACCGCTGCTGCTGGTGCTCGACGGCGTGACCGACCCGCACAACCTCGGCGCCTGCCTGCGCGTGGCCGACGGCGCCGGCGCCCACGCAGTCATCGCGCCCAAGGACCATGCCGCGGGCATCAACGCCACCGTGGCGAAGGTCGCCAGCGGCGCCGCCGACACGGTGCCGTACTTCATGGTGACCAACCTGGCGCGCACACTGGGCGAACTCAAGGAACGCAACATCTGGTGCGTGGGCACCAGCGACGACGCATCGCGAACGCTCTACCAGTGCGACCTGAAGCGGCCGCTGGCGATGGTGCTGGGCGCCGAAGGCGAGGGCATGCGGCAGCTCACGCGCAAGACCTGCGACGAGCTGGTCAGCATCCCGATGGCGGGCGCGGTCGAGAGCCTGAATGTCTCGGTGGCCAGCGGGGTTTGCCTCTACGAGGCGATGCGCCAGCGTCTGCCCTGAACCTCTGCTACCTGAGGCTGAAGAAGCGCATCACGACCTGTGCGGGATGGCGGATGCCGGCACCGACGAACATGCGCTCGCCGATCCAGCGCAGCGCGGGCGACGCCGTCTCGAAGCGCGGATGGCAGCGGAAATAGATTTGCGCCGGGTCGACCGGCTCGCCGCGCAGCAGGCTGGCCATCACCTCGGCCGGCGCGGCGCGCACTGCGCGGTTCTGGACATAGATCAGATCGCCGGCGTCGGTCTCGAGGCCGTAGCGTGCGTCGAGCTCCGACAGCGTGTCGCTGACGATGAGCTGGAAGTCGGTGCCGCCGGGCAGCACGCGCGCGGTCCAGCCATCGCCGTGCGCCTGGCCGCCGGTGATCGGCACCAGACGCCGCATGCCGCGCGGGCCGCGGCTCAGGACCTGCGGCTGGCCGACCTCCACGCTGAGGTCGGCGAAGTACTCGAGCGCCGGCGCGGCGAGCGGATCGAGGCTGGGGGCGAGCATCATTCAGCCGTCTCGGCGCTGGCCTTGTCCAGCGCCGCGATGGTCTCGGGATCGAGCTTCAGCTGCGCTGCCTTGACCAGTTCATCGAGCTGACGGATGGAGGTGGCGCTGGCGATCGGCGCCGTGATCGACGGCCGCGCGATCTGCCAGGCGATGGCCACCTGGCCCGGCGTCGCGCCCTGGGCCTTGGCGGCGCTGTCCAGCGCGTCGAGGATATGCAGTCCGCGCGGGTTCAGGTACTTCTGGGTGGTGGTGGCGCCGCGCGCGCTCTTCGCCGCATCTTCGACGCTGCGGTACTTGCCGGTCAGGAAGCCGGCCGCCAGCGCATAGAAATTGATCACGCCGACGCCGCGTTCCAGGCACAGGGGTTCCAGCGCGTCCTCGAACACGGCGCGGTCGTAGAGGTTGTACAGCGGCTGCAGGCTCTCGTAGCGCGGCAGGCCCTCGCGTTCGGCGACGTCGAGCGCTTCGGCCAGCCGCGGCGCGCTGAAGTTCGAGGCACCGATGGCCCGCACCTTGCCGGCCTTGATCAGCTCGGCGAAGGCGGCCGCGGTGTCCGCCAGCGGCGTGTCGGCATCGTCGTCGTGCGACTGGTAGAGATCGATGTGGTCGGTCTTCAGCCGCTTCAGCGACGCCTCCACGGCCGCGCGCATGTAGGCCGGCGAGAGCCCTTTCTTGCCTTCGCCCATCGGCTTGCCGAGCTTGGTGGCCAGCACCACGCGGTTGCGCTTGCCGCTCTGCTGCAGCCACTTGCCGATCACGGTTTCCGACTCTCCGCCCACATGGCCCGGTACCCAGGCCGAATAGACGTCGGCCGTGTCGACAAAGTTGAAGCCGGCATCGAGCCAGGCATCGAGCAGCCGGAACGAGAGCGTCTCGTCCGCGGTCCAGCCGAACACATTGCCGCCGAAAGCCAGCGGGGAAACCTGGAGGCCGGAACGGCCGAGGGGGCGGTATTGCATGTGGAAAAGCCTTGGTTGAAGTGATTCAGACGAAGCCCAGCACGCCCAGCAGGGCGCCGGCACCGAGCAGCCAGAGCAGGTGGATGCGGGTGCGCCAGACGATAAACGCCGACACGCCGGTCAGCAGCCAGACATGCCAGGCGGGCATGCTCGCGGCATGGTTACCGCCGGCCAGGATCCAGCCGGTGGCCACCAGCAGGCCGATGACGATCGGTGCCATGCCCTGCTTGAAGGCCCGCACCTCGCGCCGGGTGCGGTTGCGGTGGCCCCAGCGGGTGGCCAAGTAGGTCAGGGTGGTGCTCGGCAGCATGATGCCGATCATGGTCAGCGCCAGGCCCAGCAGGCCCAGCAGCCAGGCCTGGGGCCCCGCGCCGATGCCGCCGCCGGCATTCAGGCCGACGTTCCAGCCCATCAGCGCGACGAACAGCACGTTGGGACCCGGCGCGGCCTGCGCGATCGCCACCGAGGAGGTGAACTGCGCGTCGGTCAGCCACCCGTGGTCGGCGACCAGGAAGCGGTGCATGTCGGGCACCGTGGTGATGGCCCCGCTGATCGACAGCAGCGACAGCATCGCGTACTGGGCGAACAGCGCCAGCCAGTCGTGCCAGTGCATGACGATGGTCATTGAGCCCCCTTCGCAGCAGGAGTGCGGCGGCTCATGGTTCGATCCTTCGCCAGGTCCAGACGCAGTAGCCCCCGCCGATCACCAGCAGCACCCAGCCGAGCGCGATGTGGGCGATGGCGATGGCGGCGAAGACCAGGACGACCCCTGCCAGGCAGACGCCGAACCCGAGCGGATGCCTGCGCAACTGGGGTACCAGCTTGATGCCGGTAGCGGCAATCAGGCCGGCCGCCACCGCACCCATGCCGCGCAGCGCGCCCGCCACCTGCGCCAGGCCAGCAAAGTGGGCGTAGAGCACCGCCAGCACCAGGATCACGCCCAAGGGCACCGACAACATGCCGGCGACGCCGGCCAGCGCCCCGCGCAGGCCGAAGTAGCGGTCGCCGATCATCAGCGCCATGTTGATCACGTTCGGCCCCGGCAGCACCTGGGCCACGGCCCAGTCCTCCAGGAATTCGTCAGCCGTGAGCCAGCGCTTCTTCTCGACCAGTTCGCGCTGGACGACCGCCAGCACGCCGCCGAAGCCCTGCAAGGCCAGCCAGGTGAAGGACCAGAAGAGATCGCGCGGGGATTCGGGCTGGGGATGGTCGGGCGCCGCGGCAGCGGCCAGTGGGGAAACCGATTGCATGGGTCGTGATTATGGGCGCCGTGCCTGGCCGGCGCCTGAGCGGCGACGCGACTGGGGCCCTGTCCGACGCGCACGCCCAGGGCTTGCTGCGACACTCCGGCGATGAATGCACGTGCGCTCTTCGATCTCTGCAAGCAGTCCGTGGCCTCCTGGCGGGCCGACTACGCCCCGAGCATGGGCGCGGCGCTGGCCTACTACACCGTGTTCTCGGTGGCGCCGCTGATCCTGATCGTCATCTCCGTGGTCGGCCTGGTGTTCGGCCGCGAGGAGGCGCGCGGCGAGATCTTCGCGCAGCTGTCGGGACTGATGGGCGCGGACGGCGCGCGCGGCGTGCAGGCCATGCTGGAAGCACTCAACAAGCCCGCCCAGGGCATCCTGGCCACGGTGATCGGCATCGTCCTGGCGCTGGTCGGCGCCACCACCGTGTTCGGCGAACTGCAGGATGCCCTGGACCGCATCTGGCGGGCGCCGCCGCGCAACGACATCAACGGGCTGCTGAACCTGATGCGCGTGCGCCTGCTGTCCTTCAGCATGATCATGGGCATCGGCTTCCTGCTCATGGTTTCGCTGGTGGTGAGTGCCGCGCTGGCGGCGCTCGGCGAATGGTGGGCGCCGGTCTTCGGCGATTGGGCCGCAATGGCGCAGGGCGTGAACTTCGTCGTCAGCTTCCTGATGGTCACGGTGGTGTTCGCGCTGATCTACAAGATCATGCCGCGCGTGAGCGTGCAGTGGCGCGACGTCTGGGTCGGGGCGACGGTCACGGCCGTGCTCTTCACGATCGGCAAGCACCTGATCGGGCTGTACATCGGCAGGACCGGCCTGGCTTCGGGCTATGGCGCCGCCGGATCGCTGGTGGTGGTGCTGGTCTGGGTCTACTACTCGGCGCAGATCTTCCTGCTGGGCGTGGAGTTCACCTGGGTGTATGCGCATGCCTACGGCTCGTTCAAGGGCAGGCCGCGACCCGGCGCCGACATATCGCCTCAGCGTCACGATGCCTCCGTCCCGGTTCAGCCGCCGAAGCCTCCCGCTTCGAGGTAGCGCTGCTCGGCCGGCGTGCTGAGGCGCCCGAGCGGCGCATTGCGGTGCGGGAAGCGGCCGAAGCGCGCAATGATGTCGCGGTGCATCCGCGCGTAGCGCTGCGTGTCGTCGTCGAGGGCGGCGTTGAGCCGCACCGAGCGTTCCTGGTCGGCGAGCGATTCCGAATGCATGAAGGGAAGGTAGAAGAAGGCCCGCAGCGCTGCATCGAAGTGCTGGTCCAGCCCCGCGTCGATGGCCGCGCCGGCCACCGCCCGGGCCTTGCCGTCGGTGGCGAACATATGGCCGCTGCCGCGCCAGACATTGCGCGGAAATTGGTCCAGCAGCACCAGCAGCGCCAGCGCGCCTTCGGGGTGGCTTGCCCAGTGATCGAGCGCGCCCGTGGCTGCCGCCAGGTGGGCGGTCTCGAAACGGGCCTTGAATTCGGCATCGAATCCGGCGTTCTTCGCGAACCATTTCTTCGGCCCGGCATCACGCCAGAAGTCCAGGACCTCGGTGCCCTCGGGGTGCGTTTCCATGCCTCGCATGATGCCAGCGGCGCCCGAAGTCGGGCTGCCGGCCGACAGAGCCGGCACCGCTGCATGCCTATGCTCGACGGGACCACAAACCTCACGGAGATAACGATATGACCCGATATGGCACTTTGTTGCGCGCCGCTCTGGTGGCCGGCCTGACGTCCGCGGCGCTGGCAGGATGCGGAATGATGCCCGGTTCGAACACCGCCAAATTCAGCGCCACGATGAACGCTGCCAGCGAGGTGCCCCCCAACATGACGCGCGGCAGCGGCACGGCCGAGGCCACGCTCGACAAGGGGACGAACGTGCTCAAGTACAAGGTCACCTACGACGGCCTGAGCGGCCCGGCCACGGCGGCGCATTTCCACGGTCCCGCCGTCGCCGGCACCAATGCGCCGGTGGTGCTGCCGTTCATGAAT
>DASXKG010000200.1:0-2323 GCA_036496965.1 Variovorax sp. | reverse complement strand
ACGCTGATCGCCGGCATCGCCTTGCTGACTTTCGGCACCGGGCCGATCCGCGGCTTCGCGGTGGTGCACTGCATCGGCATCGTGACCTCGATGTTCTCGGCGGTGTTCTTCTCGCGCGGCCTGGTGAACTTCTGGTACGGCAGCAAGAAGAAGCTCAAGTCGGTGTCGATCGGCACCGTCTGGCGCCCGCAGACGACCGACGCCAAGACGCCGGCCGTCCGCGCGAAATAAGGGACCAGCACCATGGAGTTCTTCCGGATCCACAGGACCATCCCGTTCATGCGCCATGCACTGGTGCTGAACGCGGTGTCCTTCGTCACTTTCGCCTTCGCGGTGTTCTTCCTGCTGCACCGCGGCCTGCACCTGTCGGTCGAGTTCACCGGCGGCACGGTGATGGAGGTCGCCTACCAGCAATCGGTCGATATCGGCAAGGTGCGCGACACCATCGGCGCGCTCGGCTACCAGGACGTGCAGGTGCAGAACTTCGGCACCTCGCGCGACGTGCAGATCCGCCTGCCGGTGCAAAAGGGCCAGACCTCCGCCCAGCAGAGCGACCAGGTGATGGCGGCGCTCAAGGCGGTCGATCCGACCGCCACGCTGCGTGGCAACGAATTCGTCGGGCCCCAGGTCGGCGAGGAATTGACCACCAACGGCCTCAAGGCCCTGGCCATGGTGGTGGTCGGCATCATGATCTACCTGGCCTTCCGCTTCGAATGGAAGTTCGCGCTGGCCACCGTGCTGGCCAACCTCCACGACGTGGTGATCATCCTGGGCTTCTTCGCCTTCTTCCAGTGGGAGTTCTCGCTGGCGGTGTTGGCGGCGGTGCTGGCAGTGCTGGGCTATTCGGTCAACGAGTCGGTGGTCATCTTCGATCGCGTGCGCGAGAACTTCCGCCGCTATCGCAAGCTGAGCACGCCCGAAGTCATCGACAGCGCGATCACCTCCACCATCAGCCGGACCATCATCACCCACGGTTCGACCCAGCTGGTGGTGCTGTCGATGTTCTTCTTCGGCGGCCCGACCCTGCACTACTTCGCGCTGGCGCTGACCATCGGCATCTGCTTCGGCATCTATTCGTCGGCCTTCGTCGCGGCTGCGATCGCGATGTGGCTGGGCGTGAAGCGCGAAGACCTGATCCGGGCGCCGGTCAAGCGCGAGGGCGATCCGGACGATCCCAACGCGGGCGCAACAGTGTGAACAAATGCCCTTTGCCGCCCTTCACGCTTCGCGCGGGGGCTTGGCAAGCACGAGTGGCTCTTGTGCGGTTACGCTTCCCGATGCAAGCTTTCACCCATTGAATATTAACTGTCGTTGCGACCATCCATGACCACGCGGTCCCATGCAACCTCCCTCCGACTCTCCCGCGAGGTGCGCGAGCGCTTCGTCGTCGCCACGGAGGCGGCGATCGCGCCGATCGGGCTGGCGATCCAGGAGCGCCTTGCGGTCCTGGCCGGACAAACCGGCAACTCGCGGGAGATGCAGGACAACCGCGACGGCTATCTCGCCGTCCAGGCCCAGGGCGCGAACTGGGTCACTGCCTCGCAGAGCGCGTGGCGCAAGGCGCTGGCCAGCAGCATGTCCGAAGAGCCGAGTGCCAACTCGCTGTCGCGCCTGGAGCTGCTCGGTGACGAAGTGGTGGAAACCGGCATCCTGTCCTCCCGGCTGGCCCAGGCGGTCCAGGACAAGGCCAGCTTCGAACTGAACGATCTTCGGCTGCGCATCCAGCACCTCGATGGAACGACCGAACTCGGCGCCAAGGACATCCTCAAGCCGGAGGCGCTGGCCAAGGTGCTGGTCGACCAATGGCTGGCGACGGGCCTGGACCGCCCGCTCTGGGCCAAGATCCAGGACCAGGTGCAGCTGCGCCTGGTCGAGACCATGGTCAAGGCCTACAAGGACGCCAATGCCTTCCTGGTCGCCAGGGACGTGATGCCGGAGATCGACCTCAAGAGTTTTGTCCGGCGCACCGGCGCCTCCAACTCCGGCAGCGCGGCGCTCGGCAACCAGGGCGGCGGCGGCGGCGGCGGTGCTCCCAGCATTCCACAGGGCCAGGTGCAGATGGCGCCCGGCGGCTTCGGTGTGCCGGCCGGGAGCTTTGCGCCGGCAGCGATCGGCATCAGCCGCGGACAGGGCTCGGGCATGGCCGGCGGGGACACCCTCGTCGCCACCGGCGGCTCGCCGCTGCTGCTGGCGCGCCAGCGGGCCCAGGGCGTGCTACTGAATCTGAAGCGCTTCGTGACCGCCCGCATCGGCGGCGATCTCGGTCAAATGCGCATGGCAGGTGCCAGCGGCCTGGCCGGTGGCGGTGGCGGTGGTGGTGTGG
>DASXKG010000199.1:0-10662 GCA_036496965.1 Variovorax sp. | reverse complement strand
CCCGACCAGCTCCGGCGATCTGTGCAAAATCGAACCCCGGGATTCCGTAGCGCACCCAGACGGAGCGTTGCAGCGCGGGTTCCACCCGCGCTGCAACCACCTCCGAAAGGGCGCCATCATGTCGCGGTGAGCGATCATGACGTCCCTGGATCGCCCGGTATCTGAGTTCGAGCACGGCAGCGCGCCAGGGTCCAGGGGATCGATGACCGCGGTGTCGTCGTCAGCCAAAAGCGAGGCGAATGGCGTCGCATCGGCTGGTCCCCCAGCACGAACACCTCCCTCAGGCCGCAGGAGAGCGGCGCCTGGCGTGCTTTGCCGAGGGGCGCCGTTATCGTTACCACGTCGCGCACAGCAGCCGGTGAGCTACGAGCGTAGGTCTTCGCCCGTGCTGAGCGAGCCGGTCGCTCGTAACTCACGGCAGCAGATTGTCTGGAATGCGGAAGATGACGCCGTCCAAGACGAAGCCGAACCCAGCGATCCAATCCGCATCAGAGGCGGCCTCGCACTGTGGTTTCGACGCTGGGCTAATTGGGGTAGCCATGATTCACTACTGCTAGTGGTTGTGGTCAGCGCTGGGTCCAATCACCTTGGCCGGCGCCTTGTGGCCTTCACCGTTGCAGGCCGATGCGGTCATTCCTTTGGCAGCTTCGCCTTGTCGATGCGATCGCGCACCCATGGCGCACCGCCGAGCTGCTGCAGCTTTTCTTTCTGCGGCTCGGTCAATTTGATCATCACCGGCACCGTCGCGACGCCCGGCTGCAAGCGTTTGCGCCCACTGCCTTCTCGGGCGCCGCCTCGTAGAGGCTTGGTCGGTTGCACATCGAAATGGTAAACCTATTTCAAAAAATTATAAGGGCTTTCCCCGCTTCCCGTGAAACTTTGGAAGCAGCGAGAATTGACCACGGGAGCAGAGACGTGCGAAGACGCACGGCAGGCGAGTGAGGAGGAAAAGCCATGGAAAGACTCATCACCATCACGGCGGCGACCGTCGTGCTGTCTGGCTGCGCGCAGACCAACTACGAAGTTTACGAGGGCCGCGGGGGCTCACAGCCGATCGTCGAGGGCGTCAGCGGCACCAGATCGTGAAGTACCTGGCACCGAAGTGAGCCGGCAGTACCGCGACGGCCTCATCTTGGTCGGGTTGGGCTGTTTCGCCGCGGCCGTCCTTGGGTGGACGTGGCAACTCTACTGGCTCGCCAAGGGCGGTGCTCTGCCCCCCTGGTCTGTCATCGATGCTCTCGGGTGGTTCTTTCCGCAATGGGCGTGGCTGGCGCAACCAAGCGACTGGGTCGGTTTGCACGCACTGTTTGGGTGGCTAAACGCCGGTGGCTTTCTGGTCATCACGGGCTTCCTGTTCATGCAGATGGCAGCGTAATAGCGGTCGCCCGATCATTTCGCAGAGATGACGAAGCAATCAAGGTTTCTCAGGCCGCAGAGGTCGCCGAACTCACCGGCGTCCGGTCCGCTCGAGACTCAGCATGATCGAAAGGACAAAGCGAAGCACTCGCCATAATGGGCATTCCGCACTACGTAAGCATCACGCAGCCTTGAACGGAAAGACTTCGCGCCCAGGCGCAGTTGCAAGGGCCGGAGAGGGAACTGCGACGGCTTCTAGGAAAGGGATTCGAACGTGATGAGGGTCAGAGCGCAGGCGCATCGAGGCGCGCGATCCAGCCTTCCTGGCCGCTCGCAGCAGCAGGGAAGCGGCGCATGACTTCCGGGTCGTGCCCCGGGATGACCAGCTTCGGCGCATCGGCCAGGCTGTAGAGGCGCGCGTAGGCTTCCAGCATGTCGCCGACGTTGTGCACGGCCGGGAACGGCCGCTTCTGTTCCATGTTGGCGTAGTAGTGCGAGGCGTCCGAGGCCAGCACCATCCAGCCCTGCTGCGTGTGCACCCGCACCACCTGCATGCCCTCGGTGTGGCCGCCCACCCGGTGCACGCTGACGCCGGGCGCGATCTGCGCGTCGCCATCGTGGAACTGCACCCGGCCCTCGAAGACGCGGTGCACCATGCCGGCGACGTCGTCGGCCTCGAAGTGCGCCGCCGTCGATGCGTGGCACATGCAGCGGCCGGTGCAATAGGCCATCTCGCGGTCCTGCAGGTGGTAGCGCGCCTTCGGGAACAGCTCGCGATTGCCGGCATGGTCGTAGTGCATGTGGGTCAGGATCACGTCGGGCACCGACGCGGGCGAGATGCCGACTGCCGCCAAGCCGTCCTCGATCGGCCGGATCACCGAGCGGCCGCGCTTGGCCGCGGTCGCCTGATCGAATCCGGTGTCGACGACGAAGCTGCGCGAAGCCCCGACCAGCGCCCAGACGAAGAAGTCCATCGGCATCTGCACGTCGTGGCTGTCGCCGCCGATGAAGTTGGCGCCCGATCGTCGTTCGCGGTGGGCGTACTTGATCGCGAAGACGCGATACGTTTCTTCAGGGACGTGCATGCGGGGTTTCTCCTTGGGCGCGGCTTCGTCGAGCGTTGTCCCTCGGAATTATGATACCGCTATCATCAAAATCTGTCACGTATTATTTCCCGATGCGACGACCCAAGACTGGCACGGCGCCCGGAACGATTCGGGACCTTCGTCATGGCTGAGAACAAGATCCGCACCGGTGGCACCGGCGCCCGGATGCGCGATGTCGCCCATGCGGCGGGCGTCTCGCTGATGACCGTCTCGCGGGCGCTGCGCGAACCGCAGAAGTTGTCGGAGGAGACCCGCAAGGCGGTGCTCGACGCGGTGCAGAAGATCGGCTATGTGCCCAACAGCATCGCCGCCAACCTGGCGTCCAACCGGTCCAGCGTGGTCGGCCAGATCATTCCCAGCATCCAGAACTCGCTCTACGCCGACACTGCCAAGGGCACTTCGGACGTGCTGCGCACCGCGGGGCTGCACCTGCTCCTGGCCGACAGCGGCTACTCGCTCCAGGAGGAGGAGGCGCTGATCGGCGCCTTGCTGTCGCAGCGCGTCTGCGGCCTGATCCTGCACAACACCGACCACACGCCGCGGGCACTGCAGATGATCGCGCGCGCCGGCGTGCCGGTCATCGAGACCGGGGACATCCCGCGTACGCCGCTGGACATGGTGGTCAGCTATTCCAATGCCGAAGCCGCCAAGGCGATGACCTTGCACCTGGGCGCGCGCGGCTACAAGCGCATCGGCCTGGTCACGCTCGACAGCAAGATCAACCGCCGAGCCCGCGAGCGCCAGCGTGGCTACCTGGGAGCGCTCAGGAGCCTGGGCCGCAAGAAGGACGAGGCACTGATCAGCGAGGTCGCGCCCGGCCTGACCTCGGGTGCCCATGCGATGGTCGACATGCTGAACCGGGCGCCGGAGGTCGATGCCATCTTCTTCGCCGGCGACGTGCTGGCGATCGGCGCGCTGTTCGAGACCCAGCGCCGCGGCTGGAAGGTGCCGCAGCGGGTGGCGATTGCCGGCTTCGACGACCTCGACATCCTCCAGCACACCGTGCCGCGGCTCACCTGCCTGCGCCTGCCGCGTCTGGAAATCGGCCGTCGCAGCGCCGAGGCGCTGCTGGACCGCTTGCGCGGATCCGACGAAGCCATCCGCCAGGACCTCGGCTTCGAGATCATCCAGCGCGAAAGCACCTGAGGGCACCTGGCGGCACTTGCGCCGGCGCTTTTTCAGCGCATAATGTTAACGCTATCAGAAAATCAGCGGCGTGCTGATTCCTTCGCTGAACACAAGGGGCTACTTTTTCCAAGAGGCGGGTCCAGCCTCACCTGACACGGGAATCATCGAACATGAAGGGCAAAACCGCCTTGGTCACCGGCTCCGCAACCGGGCTCGGCCATGCCATCGCCGCCGGCCTGGCGCGGGCGGGCTGCAATGTCGTCCTGCATGGCATCGAGGACCCGGTGGCGGTGCAGCCGCAGCAGGCCGCACTGGAGCGCACGCACGGCGTCTCGGTCGCCTATGTGCAGGCCGACCTGTCGCAGGCCAACGCCGCCGAGCGCCTGATCCTGGATGTCCAGGCCCGTCACGGCGGCATCGACGTTCTGGTCAACAACGCGGTCACGCGGCACTTCTCGCCGGTGACGGAGTTCCCGGTCGAGGCCTGGGACCGGGCACTGGCTGTCAACCTCAGCGCCGCCTTCCACACCATCCGGCTGAGCCTGCCGGGCATGCGCGAGCGCGGCTGGGGCCGGATTTTTAACATGACCTCGGTCTACGGAATGCGCGCTGTCGCCAACCGCATCGACTACGTGACGACCAAGACCGCCCTGATCGGCCTGACCCGCGCGATCGCGATGGAGACCGTCAACCAGGGCGTCACGTGCAATGCCATCTGCCCGGGAGCGGTGCTGACGCCGACCAGCGAGATGCGCATCGGCGCGCTGATGGACGAGACCGACCTGGATCGCGAAGCGGCCAGCCGGCGCTTCCTCGAAGGCAAGGGGCCACAGGGGCGCTTCATCGATCCGGGGCACATCGCCGAACTCATCGTCTTCCTCTGCGGGGATGCGGGCAAGGACATCACGGGCGCGGCGCTGCCGGTGGAGGGCGGATGGCTGGCAACCTGAAGAAGGCGAGCGTGGCGGACGGCACCAGCGCGGCGCTTGTGCGCTTCATCACGCACACGCGCTGGGAAGACCTGCCGTCCGCAGTGCGGCACGAGGCCGTGCGCGCCCTGGTCAATTTCTTCGGCACTGCGCTTGCCGGCTGCCGTGACCCAGCGTTGCGTATCGCGACGGAGGTGTTCTCGCAGTTTCGCGCCGGCGGCGGCTGCACCGTCATCGGCTGGGCCGAGACCACCGATGCGCTGCACGCGGCCTCGCTCAACGCGATGAGCGGCAACGTCTTCGACTACGACGACACGCACCTGCCGACCATCATCCATCCGACGGCGCCGGTGGCGCCGGCCCTGTTCGCGCTGGCGCAAATCCGGCCGCTGTCGGGCCGCGAATTGCTGCTGGCCTTCGTGCTGGGCGTGGAGATCGAATGCCGGCTCGGCAATGCGGTCTCGCCGAGTCACTACCAGCGCGGCTGGCACATCACCTCGACCTGCGGCGTCTTCGGCGCCGCGGCCGCCTGCGCGCGCGCCATGGGGCTCGACGAGACCCGCACCCTGTGGGCGCTCGGCAATGCGTCGGCGCAAGCCAGCGGCCTGGTCGAGACCCTGGGCAGCATGGCCAAGAGCATCGGCGTCGGCAATTCGGCCTCCAACGGCCTGCTGTCGGCCTTGCTGGCGGCGCGTGGCTTCGAAGGGCCGGCGATGCCGATCGAGGGCCCGCGCGGTTTCCTGCGCGTCACCTGCGACACGCCCGACATCGGCTGCGTCACCGAGGGGCTCGGCGAGCGCTGGGAGCTGCTGGCCAACACCTACAAGCCGTATCCGTGCGGGGTGGTCCTGAATCCGGTGATCGAGGCCAGCCTGGCGCTGCACCGCGAGGCGCCGGTGGCGTTGGACGATATCCAACGGGTCGAGCTGACCGGCCATCCGCTGCTGCGCGAACGCACCGACCGGCCGGCGCCGCGTTCCGGGCGCGAGGCGCAGGTGAGCGCGCAGCATGCGGTCGCCGTGAGCCTCGTCTGCGGCCGCGCCGGCCTCGGCGAATTCAGCGACGCCACCGTGGCCGAGCCGCACTGGCGCAGCCTCGCGGACCGGCTGGTGTTCACCGACGACCCGCGCTTCGGCATCGAATCGGCCACGGTCAGCCTGCGCTTGCGCGATGGTGCCACGCGTTCGCGACACGTGGCGACGGCGCGTGGCAGCGCGGGCGCGCCGCTCGGCGACGATGAGCTGCAGCAGAAGCTGACGCAGCTGGCGGCCTGGGGCGGCAGCGGCTGCCCGGCGGCGCCGCTGGCCGATGCGCTCTGGTCGCTCGAAGGTCGCGCCGATGCCGGCTCGCTGATGCCGCTGGCAGCCGGGGGCATCTGATCCGCGCAACGCATTCACCCATTCATCTCAAGGAGCAAGCAATGAACAAGGAACTCTTCGACACGGGCCTGAAGATCCGCCGCGAGGTCGTCGGCGACGCCTATGTCGACGCCTCGCTGAAATCGGCGGACGACTTCAGCATGCCGATGCAGGAGCTGGTGACGCAGTTCTGCTGGGGCGATGTCTGGGCACGACCGGGACTCGACCGCAAGGCGCGCAGCCTGTTGAACCTGGGCATGATCGCCGCCCTCAACCGCCCCGAGGAACTGGCCACCCACGTGCGCGGCGCGATCAACAACGGCCTCACCAAGGACGAGATCGGCGAAGCCTTCTTGCAGGTCGCCGTCTACTGCGGCATGCCCGCCGGCCTGGGCTCCTTCAAGATCGCCCGCCAGGTGTTCAAGGAAATGGGCATCTGACGCGCAGGCGTCCGTCTCTCGAAAGGAAAAGGTCATGTCAGACAACAAAACACTGGGCTTCATCGGCGTCGGCGTGATGGGCCATCCGATCGCTAAGCACCTGCTCGCCAAGGGCCACACGGTGATCGCCTACGACCCGAGCACCGTCGCGCTGGCGAACATGGTGGCTGCCGGCGCGACCGGCGCCGGGAGCGTCAAGGAAGTGGTGGACCGGGCGCCGATCGTCTTCAGCAGCCTGCCGAGTCCGGCGGTCTTCACGCAAGTGGCGCTCGGTGACGGCGGCGTCAGGGACGGCAAGGCGGTGAAGATCATGGTCGACCTGTCGACGGTCGGCTCGCGGGCCACCCGCGCCGCCGCCGCCGGCCTGCTCGACAAGGGCATCGACCTGGTCGATGCGCCGGTCAGCGGCGGCGCTGCCGGCGCGCACAAGGGCACCTTGGCGGTGATGGTCGCCGGCCGTGCGGAGGCGGTGGCCGAGGTGCGCGAGCTGCTGGAAACCTTCGGCAAGCTGTTCATGGTCGGGCCGCAGGCGGGCCAGGCGCAGCTGCTGAAGCTGCTCAACAACATGCTGTCGTCGACCGCCTTCGCGATCACGTCGGAAGCCTTCGTCGCCGGCGTCAAGGGCGGACTCGATCCCGAGGTGATGATGGCCGCGATCAACGCCGGCAGCGGCCGCAGCGGCGCCTCGCAGGACAAGTTCATGAAGCAGGTGCTGCCGCGCAGCTTCGACTTCGGCTTTCCGATCAGCAGCGTCTGCAAGGACATCGGCCTGGCGGTGGAGGAGTGCGAGGCGCTCGGCGTGCCGATGTGGATCGGCAACACGGTGCGCCAGCTCTGGAACTTCGCCGGTCGGCAGGACGGCATGCAGCGCGACATGACGGAGCTGGTCACCTCGATCGAGCAATGGACCGCCGCTGCGGCCGCAGCGCCGAAGACCGCATCCTGACGACGGCCGAGGAATCCGCCGCACCATGGCCCTGACCCGGGACCTCGCGCGCTTTGTCGCCGACCTGAAGCGCGACGACCTGCCTCCGGCCGCGCTGCCGTTCATCCACACCGGCTTCACCGACACCTTCGGCACCCTGGTCGCGGGCCGCGACGGCGACGAGGCCCGCCTGCTGCTGCAGGCGCTGCGCCCGCGCGGCGATGAAAGCCGCCTGTTCGTCGATCGCGGCAGGGCCACCGCGCCGGAGGCCGCCTGGCTCAATGCGACGGCGGCCCATGCGCTCGACTACGACGATGCGGCGCAACGCGGCCACATCAGCGTGGTGGTGGTGCCGGCGCTGCTGGCCGAGGCCGAGGCGCTCGGCGCGGACGGCGCGCGCATGGTCACCGGCTATGCCGTCGGCTACGAGACCTGGGCTGAGCTGATGCGGCGCGAGCCGGACCACTTCCACAACCACAGCTGGCATCCGACCGGCGTGCTCGGACCCCTCGCCGTGGCCGCGGCCTGCGCCTCGCTGCGCGGCCTGGACGCCGCACGGACGGTGCATGCGCTGGCCATTGCGGCCTCCCAGAGCGCCGGCCTGATCGCCAACTTCGGCACCATGACCAAGCCCTACCATGCAGGCCGCGCGGCCAACGCCGGCGTGATGGCGGCACGGCTGGCGCAGCAGGGCTTCACCGGTGCGGTCGATGCGATCGAACATCCCAAGGGCCTGATGCACGGCATCTCTCCCACAGGCCGGGTCGACGTCGAGAGCGCCAGCGAGGCCGGGCGGGTGTGGAAGCTGCCGATCGGCGGCGTCAACATCAAGAAGTACCCGACCTGCTTCGCATCGCACCGCGCGCTCGACGGCATGCTGGCGATCCTGCAGACGGAGCCGATCGCGCCCGCCGATGTGGCCGGGGTGCATGTCACGATCAGCCGCCGCAACCGCTCGACCCTGCGCTACGCGCAGCCGACCACGGTGCTCGAAGCCAAGTTCAGCATGCAGTTCGCGATGGCCGCGGCCCTGCTCGCGCGCGGCTGCGGGCTCATGCAGCTGCGCGAGGACTTCGTGCAACGCCCCGAGGTACAGGCTTTGATGCGCCGTGTGGAGGTGCTGCCCGAGGACCGCGAGGATGCGACCCGTCCCGGCGAGGCGCCCGAAGACGTCGTGCGCATCGAGACCACCGATGGCCGCAGCTTCAGTCGCTCGGTCGACTACGTGCGCGGCGGCCCGGAACGTCCGCTCGCCGCCGGCGAACTGTTCGCCAAGTTCGAGGGCTGCCTGGCCGCGGGCGGCCTCGAGGCCGATCCGAAGCCGCTCTTCGATGCCCTGATGGCCCTGGATCGACTGCCTCGCATCGACGACCTCTATTCACTCGCCGGGCGCTGAACGTCCGGTCGACTCCTCTAATTTTCCGCAGCAGAAAGCCATCCATGCACAGTTCCTCCGACGCCGAAGTCGGCCATGCCTACACCCTGCCGCCGCAGATCCAGGAGTTCTGCGAGGTCGCTCGCCGCATCGTCCACGACGAGTTGATGCCGCTGGAGCAGCAATGGCTGTCCAGTCCCAACCACGCCTACGGCATGCGCGAGCTGCCGGCGATCCGCGCCGTCTTCCAGCCCGAGGTCGCGCGGCGCATCGAGAAGATCGCGCGCGACACCGGGCTCTGGTACCTGATGGTCCCGCAAGCCCACGGCGGCATGGGCCTGCCGATGCTGGCGCAGGTCGCGATCCTGGAGCAGCTCTATTACTCGCCGATCATGCTGCCGCTCGCCAACGTGGCGAACATCCTCTACGAGTGCAAGGGCGACCAGGTCGAGCGCTTCCTGAAGCCGGTCATCGAAGGCGAGAAGGTCACCGCCTTCGCCCAGACCGAACCCAATGCCGGCTCCGACCCCGGCGGCATGATGCAGACGCGGGCGGTGCGCAAGGGCAACGGCTGGGTGATCAACGGCACCAAGATGTGGATCTCCAATGCCAATGAATGCGACTTCCTGATGGTGCAGGCGGTCACCGATGCGGAACTGCGCCAGCGCGGCGGCATCACCATGTTCCTGGTCGATCGCAAGAATCCGGGGTTGCGAGTCGAGGTGCCGGGCATCCGCACCTGGCTGTCGACCGAGGCCAAGCAGCACGTGGTGCATTTCGACGATGTCTTCGTGCCCGACGAGGACGTGCTGGGCGAGGTCGGCAAGGGCTTCTCGCTCGGCCAGCGCTGGCTGACCATCCATGACCGGCTGCTGCGCGGGCCCTATGCGCTGGGCAAGATGCAGCGCTCGCTCGACATGTCGGTCGAATGGGCCAAGCAGCGCGTGACCTTCGGCAAGCCGTTGTCGGAACGCCAGGCGATCCAGTGGCACCTGGTGGACATGCACATCGACATCCAGGCGCTGCGCTCGATGACCTACGAGATGGCGGCGCGGGCCGACACCGGCGAGGACGTGCGGGCCGAGGCGGCACTGGTCAAGCTCTGCTCCAGCGAATGGGGCGCGCGCTGCGTCGACCACGCGATCCAGGTGCACGGCGCGATGGGCGAATCGCTGGACCTGCCGCTGACCCTGTTCTACCGGGTGCTGCGCCACACGCAGATCGGCGGCGGCGCCAGCGAGGTGCAGCGCATACTGATCGCCCGCAAGCTCTTGAAGGGTTGAGGCCGGACATGGTTGCTCGCGCAGCGCTCCAAGGCATCCGGGTGCTCGACCTGAGCCAGGGCATCGCCGGTCCGATGGCCGCCCGCATGCTCGGCGACCTCGGCGCCGAGGTCATCAAGGTCGAGGCGCCGACCGGCGATCCGGCGCGCCGGATGGCGCCGCTCCTGGACGACGGTCCGATCGACGAACGCGGCCTGCTCTTCGCCTACCTCAACTGGAACAAGCGCGGCATGGCCTTGGACCTGCGGACGGCGCCGGGCCGGGAGGCGGTCGAGTCGCTGATTCGCACGAGCGACATCGTGATCGAGAGCTTCAAGCCGGGCACCGTGGCGCAGTGGGGCCTGTCGCCGGCGCAGATGCGGGCCTGGAACCCGCGCCTGGTCGTGACTTCGGTGACCGACTTCGGCCAGGAAGGCCCGCACGCCGGCTGGATCGGCAGCGACCTGGTGCAGCAGGCGATGAGCGGCATCATGCAGATCAGCGGCCAGGCCGACCGCGCGCCGCTCAAGCACGGGCTCAACCAGGCCTACTTCTGCGCCGGCCTGAACGCCGCCTACGCGACCCTTGCGGCCTATTGCGCTGCTGAGCGCGACGGCATCGGCGAACACGTCGACCTGTCGGTGCAGGAATGCCTGGTCTCCGAACTGGTGACCTGCGAGACCTACTACACCTTCATGGGTGCGATCCAGGGACGGCGCCTGCCGGCGCAGGATCCGTATTCAGGAGCGCCGATACCGACGCGGCGCGGCTACCTGTCGTTCC
>DASXKG010000198.1:0-3244 GCA_036496965.1 Variovorax sp. | reverse complement strand
TGCGCCTCCAGAACCCGAGCCCATCATGTCCAGCCACGAAGTCGATTCGATCGAAGAAGGCGCCGACCGCTACAACGTGCCCGCACTCGAGCGCGGCCTGCGCGTGCTGTGCGAATTCAGCCGCGACAACCGCACGCTGTCCGCGCCCGAACTCGCGCGCCGCTTCGAGCTGCCGCGCTCGACCGTCTTCCGGCTGCTCAGCACCCTGGAGAACATGGGCTTTCTCGAGCGCACCGAGGGCGGGCGCGACTACCGCCTGGGGCTGGCCGTGCTGCGCCTGGGCTTCGAATACCTGGCCTCGCTCGAACTCACCCAGCTGGGCACGCCCCTGCTGCAGCGCCTGTGCGACGAGCTGCGCACCGCCTGCAACCTGGTGGTGCGCGACGGCCGCTCGATCGTCTACGTGGCCAAGGTGGCGCCGCCCACGCCCTTTGCCAGCTCGGTGACGGTGGGCACGCGGCTGCCCGCGCATGCCACGGTGCTCGGGCGCGTGCTGCTGGAAGACCTCAGCCTGGTGCAGCTGCGCGCGCTCTATCCGGAAGACCGCCTGGAGTCCTTCTCGCCGAGCACGCCGACGACGGTGGAGCAGCTGTTCCAGATGGTGCAGAGCGATCGCCAGCGCGGCTACGTGCTGGGCGAGGGCTTCTTCGAATCGAACATCTCCTCCATTGCCGCGCCGGTGCGCGATCACAGCGGGCACATCGTGGCGGCGCTGGGCGCATCCATCACGGCCGGCCGCATCGAAGAAGAACGCATGGACGAGATGGTGCAGCGCGTGCGCGCGACGGCCGAGTCGCTTTCCGGATTGTTGAACTACGCGCCGGCGCCCCAGGCCCGCGTGATGCCGCTCGCTCGCAGCTGATGCACCGGGTGACGATCGCCGTCTACGGCTTGCCGCCGGCCGAGGAGGGCAGGCGGACGCCGGTGAGCTTCCAGTCGACGAATCCGCTGCGTTCGAAAACCAGCCCCAGGCGCTCGCTGTCCGGCTCGTCGGGCCGCGCTGCATCGACGACGTAGGCCGTCATGCGATCGACGCCTTGGCGATCGATGATCCAGCGCGCCTTCTGCGTCTGCCCGGGCGGCGCGGCGCCGGGTGGCGCTGGGTCACCGGGTGCAGGCGCCGGCGCGGCCGGCGGCGCTGCAGCCGGCGGCCCCAGCCGGCCGTTCTGCATCGCGGCCATGACCGTCTCCGGGCGGACCAGCGCATCGACCATGGGGGTGATCAGGCGTTGCCCGATCAAGCCGCCCAGCGCGGCGACGGGATTGCTGCTCTCGGGTGCAGCGCCCAGCCGCTGCGAAAGCAAGCCGGAGAGCTGCAGCTTCAGGCTCTCGCGCAGCTTGGGGTAGTCCACATGGGCGTTGAAGGCGACTGCATCGCCGGCCTGGGCCGCCTTCTGCAGCTCGCGCACCGCCAGAAAGGGCGACCAGTACCAGTAGGCGGCCAGCGCCAGCAGCAAAGCGACCAGGCCGCCGGCCGCCGCGTGTCTTTTGTTCATTCCGCCATTCTGAGGGAACGGCGCACCCGGGTGCGGATCACAGCCGTGCCCGCACATCCTTCAGCCGCGCCAGGTTGTTGACCAGCATCGGCACCTGGTTCAGGCCTTCGAGGTAGTCGTAGACGTAGGCCAGCACCGCGTAGATGGCGCCCGCCGAAAACCTGGGCGACTGCGTGAAGTCGATCAGGATGAAGACCAGCGCGCCGATGGTGCACAGCTCGGTCAGCCCCCAGGTCCACGACTCCGCATCGGAGAGCATCACGCGCCAGCGGCGCAGCAGCCAGAAGTGGCGCCGGATGCGAAAAGGCCGGCTCGAGACGATGTCGTCGACCTCGCGCTCGATCTGGTTGTTGATGCCCTGGTTCAGGCGCAGGGCCTTGCGCCAGTACCAGCTGTTGATGAGCGCCATCGGCAGCAGCACCGCCAGGGCGATGAAACCGGCGTCCAGGTCGTAGGTGAACAGCATCACCAGCGAGCCGACGACGGCGACCGCGTGGTGGAACATGGCCGGCACCTCCTTCTCGAAGAAGCCGACGATGTCGCGCACCATCTCGACGCGCGCGGAGACCGCGCTCGTGCCATGACCCAAGGCGCTCTGTTCGGCGATCATCTGCGCGGCGATCTGCGCGTTGAGGCCCATGAACACCCGCGTGTCGTAGCGCTGGCGCCCGAACGAAATCGCCAGGTGGACCAGCCAGACGCCCACCAGCGCATACAAGCCGCTGTAGTTGCGCTCGATCAGCCGATCGACCGCCAGGCCGGTCAGCGCGGGATAGGCCAGCATGCAGGCGTTCTCGATCACCGTCAGCGCGTAGGTCAGGCCGACGGCCTGCCGCTGCGCGCGCAGAATGCCCCCGATGCTCGGCGGGGTCATCCCGGAAGGCTGCCGTGGACGTCGCATCGATGATCCGTTCGTGGCCTCTTTGCAAGGGGGCCCTGCCGAATCTACCCGAACGGCACCGGGCGACGGCCCGGCACGTGCTGCCGGGCACCGGAACCGTCTGACAACAGGTCGGGATTCCACCAAGGTTTTGCGCCGTACCTCGCGGCGCATACTCTTGAAGTAGCCGCGCCGGCCCTTCCTGGGGTTCCGGCGACAGTCAGGAGACCCGCTTTGCAGCGAACCAACATTGCCAACCCGGCCTATTTCCACAAGGTCGTCGATTGCCAGTACGCCTGTCCGGCGCACACCCCCGTCCCCGAATACATCCGCCTGATCGCCCAGCGCCGCTACAGCGACGCCTACATGATCAACTGGGTCTCGAATGTCTTCCCCGGCATCCTGGGGCGCACCTGCGACCGCCCCTGCGAGCCGGCCTGCCGGCGCGGGCGGGTGGAGGAGGGCAATGATGCCAGCCCCGAGCCGGTGGCCATCTGCCGGCTCAAGCGCGTGGCGGCCGACCTGAAGGACGATGTGCGGGCGCGCATGCCGAAGGTCGAGCCGAAGAACGGCAAGCGCGTCGCCTGCATCGGTGCCGGACCGGCCTCGCTGACCGTCGCCCGCGACCTGGCGCCGCTGGGCTACGAGGTGACGGTGTTCGACGGCGACCAGAAGGCCGGTGGCTTCATTCGCACGCAGATCCCGCGCTTCCGGCTGCCCGAGTCGGTGATCGACGAAGAGACCGGCTACATCCTGGACCTCGGCGTCGCCTTCCGCAGCGGCGAGCGCATCGACTCGATGCGCTCGCTGATGGTGCAGGACTGGGACGCCATCTTCGTCGGCTGCGGCGCACCGCGCGGGCGCGACC
>DASXKG010000197.1:0-2484 GCA_036496965.1 Variovorax sp. | reverse complement strand
GGCGCATCCGGCCCTCGAAGGCCGAGGTGGCCGGCAATCCGCGTGCGCGCAGCGCCATCCTGCGCGTCGCCGAACGCACCGCCGAGGCTGCTTGAAATGGCAAGGCTCAACCTCTTGCTGCTGCTGGCCGTACTGGGCTCGGCGATCTGGCTGGTGCACTCGCAGTACCAGTCGCGCCAGCTGTTCACCGAGCTGCACCGCATCGAGCTCGAAACGCGCCGCCTGGAGCTCGACCAGGACCGGCTGCAGGTCGAGAAGCGTGCCCAGGCCACGCCGCTGCGGGTCGAGAAGCTGGCCCGGGACCAGCTGAAGATGCGCACCACCACCCCGGCGATCACGCTGTACGTGCGCGAGGACGGCACCGTGCTGCCGGCGGTGGCCGCGCCGGCGCCGCTTGTGCCCGCGCACCCCGCGCCGGGCAAGGGGGCGCACTGATGCCGCGCCGTAGCCTGAGGTACGCGACCAGCCCCCTGCTGGCCAGCAAGACGCCGATCTGGCGCAGCCGCTTCATCGTGGGCAGCATTGCGTTCGGATTCCTGGGTCTGGCGGGCCGCGCGGCCTACGTGCAGGTGTTCGGCAATGCCTTCTTCCAGCGCCAGGGCGAGGTGCGCTACGCCCGCACGCTCGAGCTGCCGGCCAGCCGGGGCCGGATCCTCGATCGCAACGGCCTGCTGCTGGCCTCCAGCGTGGTGGCGCCGAGCATCTGGGCGATTCCCGAGGACATCGAGCGTGACGACCCCGAGGTGACCGACAAGCTGCGCCAGGTGGCGAAGCTGCTCGACATGCCGCAGGCGGATTTCGACCGCCGGCTGGAGGACGAGGACAAGAGCTTCGTCTGGATCAGGCGCCAGGTCGATGAGCCTGTGGCCAGGCAGATCGCCGAGCTCAACATCAGGGGCCTCTACCAGCGCAAGGAATACAAGCGCCAGTACCCCGAAGGCGAGGCTGCGGCCCACGTGGTGGGCTTCACCAGCGTCGAGGACAGGGGCCAGGAAGGCATCGAGTTGGCGTTCGAGCGCGACCTCGCCGGCAAGGCCGGTTCGCGCCGGGTGATCAAGGATCGGCTGGGCCGGGTGGTCGAGGGCGTGGGCGAGCAGGTGCCGCCGCAGGGGGGCCGCGACATCCAGCTCAGCATCGACAGCAAGGTGCAGTTCTTCGCCTACCAGAAGCTGCGCGAAGCCGTGACCATGCACAAGGCCAAGGCCGGCAGCGTGGTGGTGCTCGACGCCGTCACCGGTGAAGTGCTGGCGCTGGCGAACTATCCGAGCTATGCGCCCGACAAGCGCCAGAACCTGAGCGGCGAACAGCTGCGCAACCGCGCCCTGACCGACGTCTTCGAGCCCGGCTCGACGATGAAGCCGATCACCGTCGGCATGGCGCTGGAAGCCGGCCGCGTGCAGCCGCAGACCGTGATCGACACGGCGCCCGGGCGTTTCCAGATCGGCGGCTTCACGATCAGCGACACGCACAACTACGGTGCGCTCACGGTCGAGGGAGTGATCCAGAAGTCGAGCAACATCGGCGCGCTGAAGATCGCCCAACGCATGACGCCGCGCGAGATGTGGGACACCTACACGGCGCTCGGCTACGGCCAGAAGCCGCAGCTCCAGTTTCCCGGCGCGGTCACCGGCCGGCTGCGGCCCTGGAAGTCGTGGCGGCCGGTGGAGCAGGCGACCATGGCCTACGGCTACGGCCTGTCGGCCTCGCTGTTCCAGATGGCGCATTCGTACACCGCCTTCGCCAACGACGGCGCCATCATTCCGGCGACCCTCCTCAAAAGCCCGGCGCCGGCCAGTGGCATCCCGGTGTTCTCGCCCGACAACGCGCGGGCCGTGCGCAAGATGCTGCAGATGGCGGCCGGCCCGGGGGGCACCGGCCCGCTGGCGCAGACCGTCGGCTACTCGGTCGGCGGCAAGTCCGGCACCGCGCACAAGCAGGTCGGCAAGGGCTATGCGAGCCGCCAGTACCGCTCCTGGTTCACCGGCATGGCGCCGATCGACAGGCCCCGCATCATCGTGGCGGTGATGATCGACGAGCCGGGCGACGGCCAGTACTTCGGCGGCATCGTGGCCGCCCCGGTCTTCAGCGAAGTCGTGCAGCAAACCCTGCGCATGATGAACGTGGCACCCGATCTCGCGGTCAAACCCCTGGTCATGGCCCAGGCCGTGGAGGAGAGTTTCTGATGGCGCTCACCATCCTGCGCGATCCGCTCGAAGCCGCCGGCTGGCTGAAGTCGCGTGTGCGCGGCACGCTGCATGCGGACAGCCGCGCGCTGGGCGCCGGCGACGGTTTCATCGCCTGGCCGGGCGCGGCCACCGATGGCCGCCACTACGTCGCCGCCGCGCTGGCGCAGGGCGCCACGGCCTGCCTGGTCGAGCAGGAGGGCAGCCAGGCTTTCGGCTTCGAGGGTCACGGCGACGCGATCGCCTGCTACCCCGGCCTCAAGGCCGCGACCGGACCGATCGCGGCCGCCTACTACGACAC
>DASXKG010000196.1:0-2709 GCA_036496965.1 Variovorax sp. | reverse complement strand
GAATGGCGTTCCACGGGCATGCCGATCGAGACCGCCAACCCTCCGGCCGCCAACCCTTGAGCGTGCACGCCGCCGTCATGGCCAGGCCGCACAATCGAAACGCCATCATCCATCCTCATCCAATCGAATGACATCACACACTTCAGTCGATCCGGCGCGCCGCGCCCTTCTCGGTGCTTCGGCTTCCGCCGCGGCGCTTGCCGGCCTCGGCCCCTGGATGCCTGCCTTCGCGCAGGAGCTTCGTCCCTTGCCCGCTTACGCGGGGTGGAAGGATGCCGGCGCCATGGTCGTGCACAGCGCCAACACGATCGAACTTCGTCGCAGTGCGATGGGCGATGGCGTGATCACGCCGGCCAAGCAACTGTACGTGCGCAACAACCTGAATCCCCCGGGCGCCGACATCCTCAACGACCGCGATGCCTGGAAAGTCCAGATCGACGGCGTTCGTCATCCCCGCACCTTCACGCTGGCCGAACTGAAGAAGATGCCGACAGAAACGGTGACGATGGTCTTGCAGTGCAGCGGTAACGGCCGCGGCATGTTTCCGTCCAAGCCGGCTGGTACGCCTTGGCAGGTGGGCGCGGCTGGTTGCGTGATGTGGACCGGGGTGCCGCTGCGCGAGTTGGTGCAGGCGCTCGGCGGCACGGATGCCGGTGCGCAGTATCTGACCGGCACCGGCGGGGAAGTCATTCCGGCCGGCCTCGACCCGAAGACGCGGGTCGAGCGCAGCGTGCCGCTGGCGGCGATGGACGACGTGCTCGTCGCCTGGGAGCTCAACGGTCAGCCGATCCCGTTGGCCCATGGTGGCCCATTGCGGCTGATCGTTCCGGGCTTCACCGGCGTCAACAGCGTCAAGTACGTGAAGCGTATCGCCTTCACACCCGATGAGTCCGACTCGTCGATCCAGCAGACCGACTATCGAATGAGCGCCCCGGATGCCAAGACCATGAATCCTTCGGATCCTTCGGTCTGGCAGATGCCGCCCAAGTCCTGGATCAATTCGCCGCTGCCCGAGAGCGGCAAGTTGCGCGCGGGCGCGGCGACCATCAAGGGCGTCGCCTTCGGCGGAACGAATGCGGTCAAACAGGTCGAGGTCTCCATCGATGGGGGCGCCACATGGAAGCTGGCTGCGCTGGTCGGTCCGGACCTGGGTCGATTCGCCTGGCGCGAATTCGCGGCCAACGTCGACCTGAGCCCAGGAACCCACCGGCTCGCCAGCCGCGTGACCGATGTCAAGGGACGGACGCAGCCGGAAGCGCGCATCGAGAACAAGGCTGGCTACCTCAACACCAGCTGGCGCGACCATTCCGTCACCGTGACCGTCGCGTGAGCTTGTTGCCTGTACTACGGCGGGTCGCAAGGCCCGCCGTTGTGGTTGCATTCGCGTGCACGGCTTGGGTCGCGCCTTCGTTCGCGGCCGATCCGGCGCTTGCGGAGGGGCGCCAACTCTTCATCAGCGGCGTGGCACCCGCACCGGCGTGCGCGCTGTGCCACACGCTCAAGGATGCCGGGTCCAATGGACAGATCGGACCGAACCTCGATGAGCTCCGGCCCGATGCTGCGCGCGTCGCCCAGGTGATTCGAAGCGGCATGGGCCCGATGCCGGCGTTCTCACAGCTGACCGATGCGCAGGTGGCGACGCTGGCGCGCTACGTCTCCACCGTCTCGAAGCCGTAGGCGAGTCTGCTGCGACCGGTTGTCGATTCCGGGGTGCCCGCCGCACATGTGTGGCTCCGCGACACGGTCGCGTCGGTGGCAGGGTGAGGAGGCGCTGCAATGCTCGCACCGACACGAGTTCACGTCGCCCGCGGCGGCAGCAGGTACAGCGTCATCGCGAAGACCAGATAGACCATCAGCAACAGCGCCCCGACGAACCAGGCCGAGCGCCCGCCGACGGTGATGAACGCGGCGCAAAGCGTCGCGACGAACATCATCACCACCGCGCCGGGCCACAGTTGCAGGTCCATCGGCGTCGGGCCCATCACGTAGCTGAGCAGCACCAGCACCGGCGCAACGAAGAGTGCGATCTGCGAGGCGCTGCCCAGCGCGATGCCGACGCTCAAGTCCAGCCGATTCTTGCGCGCACCGGAGAAGGCCGAGGCCATCTCGGCCGCGCCGCCCACCAGCGCGACGACGATGAAGCCGACGAAGGCCTGGGTCATGCCGAAATCCTGCGCCGCCTGCTGCACCGACTCGACGAAGATCTCGCTCACCAGCGCGACCAGCACCGTGACGCCGGCCAGCGTGGCCAGCGCCAACCCCATCGGCCATGGCGCTTCGCCCTCCTCGTCATGGGCCGCGCTGGCAAACAACTCACGGTGCGTCTTGAGCGAGAACAGCATGCCCAGCGCGTAGGCCACGATCAGCAGCACCGAAAGGGCCACACTCAGTTGCCGGATGAACGCGGGCTGGTTCGCCGAATCGGCGTTGGCGATCGCCGACGGCACCAACAGCGCGATCGTCGCCAGGAACAGCAGGCCCGCCTGCGTGCGGGCGCTGACGCGGTTGTATTCCTGCACGTGGTGCTTGAGCCCGCCGAGCAGGAACGAGGCTCCCAGCATGAACAGGGTGTTGGCGACGATCGCGCCGGCGATGGACGCCTTCACCAGCATGTATTCGCCGGCACGCAGGGCGGCCAGCGCGATGACCAGTTCGGTCAGGTTGCCCAGCGTGGCATTGAGAAGCCCGCCCGCGGCATCGCCGGTCTTT
>DASXKG010000195.1:0-7372 GCA_036496965.1 Variovorax sp. | reverse complement strand
TGGTGGCCGCGCTGTTTGCCGGCGAACCGCTGCTGGCGCACTGGACCCAGACCTTCATGGGCGCCGCCGCCGGCTTCCTGGCGAGCTTCTTCCCGCTCTTCCTGCTCGGCGCCATCTTCGGCAAGCTGATGGACGACAGCGGCTCGGTGCAGACCATCGCCCGCTTCATGACCGAGAAGCTGGGCCCCAAGCGCGCCATGCTGGCGGTGGTGCTGGCCGGCGCATTGGTCACCTACGGCGGGGTCAGCCTGTTCGTGGCCTTCTTCGTGCTGGCGCCGATGGCTCAGGCGCTATTTCGCGCCGCCAACATTCCGGCGCGGCTGATGCCGGCGGCGATCGCGCTCGGCACCTCCACCTTCACCATGTCGGCCCTGCCCGGCACGCCGGCGATCCAGAACGCGATCCCGATGCCCTTCTTCGGCACCACGGCCTTCGCCGCGCCCGGCCTGGGCGTGATCGCCTCGGCCATCATGCTCGGCTTCGGCATGTGGTGGCTGCGCCGCGCAGAAGCGGTCGCGCGCCGCAACGGCGAGAACTTCGGCACGATTTCCGCGGACACCCAAGTCGACGCGGCCGAAGACCCCGTGGTGCGCGAACGCGCCACCACCGCCGGCAGCTTCGACCCGGCGGAGGTCAGCCATGGTGAACACGGCAACGGACAGCCCGGCATCGTGGCCGCGCTGGCGCCGCTGGTGGTGGTGGTGGTGGTCAACCTGCTGATGGCGCTGGTGGTGCTGCCGCGCATGGATACCGACTACCTGGCCGACGCCCGCTTCGGGGGCATCAGCCTGGCGAATGTGGGTGGCGTCTGGGCGGTGCTGGTGGCGCTGGCCTCCGCGATGCTGGTGCTGATCGCGCTGAACTGGAAGCGCCTGCCTTCGCTGCGCGCCACCGTCGACGCCGGCGCCAATGCGTCGGTGCTGCCGGTGGTCAGCGTGGCCAGCCTGGTCGGCTTCGGCGCGGTGGTCGCGGCGATGCCCGCCTTCGAAATGGTGCGCGACTGGGTGCTCGGCATCGGCGGCGGGCCGCTGGTGTCGCTGGCCCTGTCCACCAACATCCTGGCTGCGCTGACCGGATCGGCATCGGGTGGCCTGACGATCGCGCTCGATGCCCTGGGCGCCACCTACATGCAACTCGCCGCCAGCACCGGCCTCGATCCGGCGCTGATGCACCGGGTGGCGGTGATCGGCGCCGGCACGCTGGACAGCCTGCCGCACAACGGCGCGGTGGTCACGCTGCTGGCCGTGTGCGGCACCAAGCATGGCGAGAGCTACTTCGACATCGTGATGGTCGGCATCGTCGGCGCGCTGGTCGCGCTGGTCGCCGTGATCGCGCTGGGAACGGCCTTCGGCTCGTTCTGAGCATCCCCGCCCGTTCAGCCCAGCGAACGGCGGCGGCAGGGCGGGTTCGCCGCCGCCAACTGGGTTGCCAGGCATCGGGTGTAGGCCGCCTCGGCGTCGTCCCGGATCTTGACCAGGCGGCACAGCGCCGCGATGTCCTGCTCACTGGGGGGTGCACCTGCGCCGCCGCACATCCAGTCGCCGAGGGCTTCGATCATCGATTCGCGCGCGCTGACGACGGCCAGTCGGCTGCGCACCATCTCGGCACGCAACTGGGCCAACTCGCCTCGCTTCGACCGCTGCACGGCGCCTCCCTGGATGAAGAAATAGACTACTTAGGTATTACTTCAGACTAGCGCCAGAATGGCGACGGGTCCATATGGCTTAGGGGCTATCCGGCCGCCCCGACGGCGCGCTTTCCTAGAATCGACGATGCGCCGCGCCTTATCCGGAATTCGCGTCGAATGACCCGCCGACCCGCATGGATGCTTGCGAATATGCTTATCCGCATAAGACGCGAATCAAAAAATAGTTTGTTTCCATAAGGCTCGCCTCTACATTCCCGGCTCACGATGACGGGCCGTGGACGCACCGCCTTCCAGCCAAGACTCACGATGTACCAATACACAGATTTCGACCGCCAGTTCGTCCATTTGCGCGCGGCCCAGTTCCGCGACCAACTCGAGCGCTGGCAGACCGGCAAGCTCTCGGAAGACGAATTCCGCCCGCTCAGGCTGCAGAACGGCTGGTACGTCCAGCGCTACGCGCCGATGTTGCGCGTGGCGGTGCCCTACGGCGAGCTGTCGAGCCGCCAGCTGCGGGTGCTGGCCCGCATCGCGCGCGAATACGACGAGCCCGAGGCCGAGGTCTACAAGACCGCGGTGGCCACCCAGGGCAAGCTCGGCTCGCCGAAGCTGCCGACCCACTATGCGCACTTCAGCACGCGGCAGAACGTCCAGTACAACTGGATCCCGCTGGCCAAGTCGGCCGACGTGATGGACCTGCTGGCCACGGTGGACATGCACGGCATCCAGACCAGCGGCAACTGCATCCGCAACATCACCAGCGACGAGCGCGCCGGCGTGGCCATCGACGAGATCGCCGACCCGCGCCCCTTCGCCGAAATCATGCGCCAGTGGAGCACGCTGCATCCGGAATTCGCCTTCCTGCCGCGCAAGTTCAAGATTGCGATCAGCGGCGCCACCGAAGACCGTGCCGCCACCGGCTGGCACGACGTGGGATTGCAGCTGCGCAAGAACGAAGCCGGCGAACTGGGCATTCGGGTGCAGGTCGGCGGCGGCATGGGCCGCACGCCGGTGATCGGCACCGTGCTGCGCGAGTTCCTGCCCTGGAACCAGATCATGAACTACCTGGAAGCCGTGGTCCGGGTCTACAACCGCTACGGCCGCCGCGACAACATGTACAAGGCCCGCATCAAGATCCTGGTGAAGGCCGAAGGCCAGCGCTACATCGACGATGTCGAGGCCGAATACCAGCAGATCGTCGAACACGACGGCGCCCCGCACACCATCACGCAAGCCGAATTCGACCGCGTCAGCGCCTCCTTCGTGCCGCCCACGCTGGCCACGCGCGTGTTCCGCAGCGCCGAGGAAACCGATGCCGCCCTGCGTGCCGAGGCGGCCGACGAACCGATGTTCGCGCGCTGGCTGCAGCGCAACGTGGCGCCGCACAAGAACCCGGCGCTGCGTGCCGTGACGCTGTCGTTCAAGCGCCGCCTGCAGGCGCCCGGAGACGCCTCGGCCGACCAGCTCGATACGGCGGCTCGCCTGGCCGATCGCTTCAGCGCCGGCGAAGCCCGGGTCACGCACGACCAGAACCTGCTCCTGCCCTGGGTGCATGCCGAAGACCTGCATGCCCTGTGGCTGGCCGCCCGCGAAGCCGGCTTCGCCAGTGCCAACGTGCATCTGCTGACCGACATGATCGCCTGCCCCGGCGGCGACTTCTGCGCCCTGGCCAATGCGCGCTCGATTCCGATCGCCGAGGCCATCACCGAGCGCTACCAGGACTTGGACGAACTCGACGACCTCGGCGAGATCGACCTGCACATCAGCGGCTGCATCAACTCCTGCGGGCATCACCACAGCGGGCACATCGGCATCCTCGGCGTCGACAAGGACGGCAAGGAGTGGTATCAGGTCACCCTCGGCGGCTCCGACGGTTCCCTGCTCAGCGGCGCGCCCCAGGCCGGCAAGGTGGTCGGTCCCTCGTTCTCGGCGGCCGAAGTGCCGGACGTGATCGAGGCGGTGCTGAACACCTACCGCGACCAGCGCGCCTCGGGCGAGACCTTCATCGACGCCCTGCGCCGGGTCGGCATCGAACCCTTCAAGGCCGCGGCCAACGGCGCGCGCTTCAAGGTCGAGGTGGCGGCATGAACAGGACCCTGACGCTCATCGCCAACGAAGACCACATCGACAACGGCGACCCGAACGTGCTGCAACTGCCCAACGACGCCGATCCGCTGGCGATCGAGGTCTGCCTGAAGGACGTCGAACGCATCGATCTGGATTTCCCCAAATTCACCGACGGCCGGGCCTACAGCCAGGCCTTCCTGCTGCGCCGCCGCCTGGGCTTCCAGGGCGACATCCGCGCCACCGGGGACGTGCTGATCGATCAGCTGGTGCAGATGCAGCGCACGGGATTTTCCAGCGCCGTGCTCAAGGAAGGCGTGGATGCCTCCGCCGCGCAGCGCCAGTTCGATCGCTTCGCAGCGTTCTACCAGGGCGATGCGGTGCAGGCCGCGCCGCTGTTCCACCGGGAAACCGCCTGAGCCCGCCTGTCGCCACGATATGAACGCCATCTCGCTCTACGCCAAGCCCTCCGCCGACTTCGATGCCAAGCTCGCCGAGAGCGTCGCCTTGCTGCGCGATGCGGCGGCACGTTTCGCGCCGGTCACCCAGGCCTCCAGCCTCGGCGCCGAGGACATGGTGGTGACCGACCTGTTGCAGCGCTTCGGCATCGAAAGCGGCATCTTCGTGCTCGAGACGGGCAAGCTGCATGCCGAGACGCTGGGCCTGCTCGAGCGGCTGCAGTCGCACTATGGCCGTGCGGTGGATGTCTACCGCCCCGTCGAGTCGGAGACCACCGAGTTCGTCGCGCAGAACGGCGAGGAGGCCATGTACCGCAGCCTCGAGCTGCGCAAGGCCTGCTGCGAGATCCGCAAGATGGAGCCGCTGGCGCGCGCCCTGGCCGGCCACAGTGGCTGGATCACCGGACTGCGCCGCGAGCAGTCGGGCGCGCGTGCCGAGGTCGAGTTCATCGAACAACAGCCCGAGCGGGCAAAGATCAATCCGCTGGCCCGCTGGACCTGGGGCGATGTCTGGCACTACATCTCGCTGCACGCAGTGCCTTACAACCCGCTGCACGACCAGTTCTACCCGAGCATCGGCTGCGCGCCCTGCACCCGCGCCGTGACCCTGGGCGAGGACTTCCGCTCGGGCCGCTGGTGGTGGGAACAGGAGAGCGCCAAGGAATGCGGCCTGCATGTGGCGGCCGACGGCAGTCACGAGGCCGAGGAACCGGCCGCCTTCGAACCCTTGTCCGCCCTCTCGCCCTTGCCGCAGCGCGCCATTCCCATCCGTGCCATCCCGAACTGAGCCCCGCTTGATGAACGCCCGTACCGAATCCGACCTGCTGCTCGCCACCGCGCAGCCGCTGGCACGCCTGTCCAACACCCAGCTCGACGCGCTGGAAGAAGAGACCATCTTCATCCTGCGCGAGGTAGCCGCCTCCTTCGAGCGGCCGACGCTGCTGTTCTCCGGCGGCAAGGATTCGCTGGTGCTGTTGAAGTGCGCCGAGAAGGCCTTCGGCATCGGCCGCATCCCCTATCCGCTGCTGATGATCGACACCGGCCACAATTTCCCCGAAGTGACGGCCTTCCGCGATGCCCGCGCGCAGGAACTCGGCGCGCAGTTGATCGTGCGCCATGTCGAGGATTCGATGCAGCGCGGCACGGTGCGCCTGGCGCATCCCGGCGAGTCGCGCAATGTGCACCAGTCGGTCACGCTGCTGGAGGCGATCGAGGAATTCCGCTTCGACGCCCTGATCGGCGGCGCCCGCCGCGACGAGGAAAAGGCGCGCGCCAAGGAGCGCATCTTCTCGCACCGCGACAGCTTCGGCCAATGGCAGCCCAAGGACCAGCGGCCCGAGCTGTGGACGCTGTTCAACACCCGGCTGGCGCCGGGCGAGCATTTCCGGGTGTTCCCGATCTCCAACTGGACCGAGCTGGACGTCTGGCAGTACATCGAGCGCGAGCATGTCGCCCTGCCCTCGATCTACTACACGCACAAGCGGGAGGTGGTCGAACGCCGCGGCCTCCTGGTACCGGTGACCGAGCTCACCCAGCCGCGCGACGGCGAGCAGGTCGAACTGCGCGACGTGCGCTTTCGCACCGTGGGCGACATCACCTGCACCTGCCCGGTCGACAGCCTGGCCGCCGACGCCAGCGACGTGGTGATCGAGACCCTGGCGGCCGACGTGAGCGAGCGCGGCGCCACGCGGATGGACGACAAGACCTCCGAAGCGTCGATGGAAAAGCGCAAGAAAGACGGTTACTTCTGATGAGCAACGCTTTTCCCTACGGCGTAGCCCCCGAGCTGCACGCCGAGACCGGCGCAGCCCTGCGCTTCATCACCTGCGGCAGCGTCGACGACGGCAAGAGCACCTTGATCGGACGGCTGCTGGTGGACAGCAAGACCGTGCTGCAGGACCAGCTGGCCGGCGTCCAGCGCGGCGGCGAGACCGACCTGGCGCTGCTGACGGACGGCTTGTCCGCCGAGCGCGAGCAGGGCATCACGATCGACGTGGCCTACCGCTACTTCTCGACCGCCCGGCGCAAGTTCGTCATCGGCGACGCGCCCGGCCACGAGCAGTACACGCGCAACATGGTGACGGCCGCCTCCAGTGCCGACGCGGCGGTGGTGCTGGTCGACGCCACCAAGCTGGACTGGGCCGCCGAATGCGGCGACGGCGAAGTCGTCCAGCGCGAGCTGCTGCCGCAGACGCGCCGCCACACGCTGCTGTGCCATCTGCTGCGCGTGCAGTCGATCGTCTTCGCAGTCAACAAGCTCGACGCCATCGACGACGCGGAACTTGCCTTCGAGCGCATCTCCGCGGCGCTGGCGAACTTTGCCGAGGCCGCGGGCGTGCAGGTGGCCGCGACGGTGCCCATTTCGGCGCTCAAGGGCTGGAACGTGGCCTCGCGCCATCCCGACTGGGCGGGCTACGAAGGGCCGAGCCTGCTCGAGTTGCTGGAGCAGTTGCCGGTGACCGCGCAGGACGAGGCGGTGCCCTTCGCCTTCCCGGTGCAATGGGTCGAGAAGTTCTCGGCCTCGGCCGACACCTCGCGCGGCCGCCGCGTGTTCTGGGGCCGCGTCGCGAGCGGCCATGTCGAGCCCGGCGAGCGCATCACCGTGCTGCCGAGCAACCAGCATGCGACCGTGGCCCAGGTGCTGAGCCACACGCGCGAGCCGAAGACCGTGCATGCGGGCCACAGCGCCGGCATCGTGCTGGACCGCGAACTCGACATCTCGCGCGGCGACTGGCTGCTGGCGCCCGGCGCCTTCGAGCCGGTGCGCGAGATCACCGCCACCGTGGCCTGGCTCGATGACGAACCGCTGGTCGCAGGCCGCGTCTACTGGGCCCTGCAAGGCCACCGCTGGGTGAAGGCCAAGGTGGCGCGCATCGTCGATCGGCTGAACATCACGACGCTGGATGCCGAAGCAGCCGACCATCTGGAAGCCAATGCCATCGGCGACGTAGTGCTGACCCTGCAGCAGCCGCTGGCGGTGCTGCCATTCACCCGGTCGCGCACGCTGGGCTCGCTGATCCTGGTCGATACCGCATCGCACCGAACTTCCGCCGCCGTCCTGGTCCGGCCAGCTGCGGCGAAGGCCTAAAATCGGGGGGTTTCCCCGATTCCCCCCGTTTGCCAAGAACATGACCCACGTCGTCTCCGAATCCTGCATCCGCTGCAAATACACCGATTGCGTCGACGTCTGTCCGGTCGATTGCTT
>DASXKG010000194.1:0-1896 GCA_036496965.1 Variovorax sp. | reverse complement strand
CAGCGACGCCGCGAGCGCCGCCAGCAGCCAGGCGGCGAAACGCCCGCTTCGGCCGGGCCCGCGGGCGCGCTCGGCCGCCAGCGCCATGGCCAGCAGCAGGGCCAGCGGCTTGCAGACCAGATGCAGGCTGCCCAGGCCCAGCGCCGCGCTGGCGGTGGCCAACGCGGCGGCATCGACGAGCAACAGGTCGAGCAGCATCAGCCGACCCTGCAGCGCCTGGCCCACGGACCACAGGCCGATGGTCAGCCCGGCCAGCCAGACGATCGATTCGGCCAGCGGCAGCAGGTCCGATTGCCAGAGGAAGGCGATCGCGCCGGCCAGCAGCAGCACGAACTGCAGCGCCGCGGCGATCCGCACCCCGCGGCCCACGGCGGGGTCGTAGCGGCGCAGCTGCGTGATGTCGAAGGGCGCCTTCGGGAATCGCGCCGCCACGTCGGCCGGCCGCCAGCCGGGCGGCTTGAGCCAGACGCGCAGCTTGTCGGACCAGCGCCGGGTGTGCCAGCTGTCCCTGGCCAGCGCCCAGTAGACCTCGGCGTTGGCCCACAGCGGATCCCAGCTCTGCAGCGGGCTGCGGGTGCCGTAGACACAGGGCTCGCCTTCCTCCTGGTAGCTGCCGAAGAGGCGGTCCCAGACGATCAGCACGCCGCCGTAGTTGCGGTCCACGTAGGCATCGTTGACCGCGTGATGGACCCGGTGGTTGGACGGCGCGCAGAACCAGCGGTCGAACCAGCCGAGCCGGCCGATCTGCTCGGTATGGACCCAGAACTGGTAGAGCAGGTCGACCAGCGCCACCACGCCGAAGACCAGCGGCGGCACGCCGGCCAGCGCCATCGGCAGGTAGAAGATCCAGCCGAACAGCGCCCCGCTGGAGGTCTGGCGCAGCGCCGTGCTCAGGTTGTAGTGCTGGCTCTGGTGGTGCACCACATGCGCGGCCCACAGCACGGCCGACTCGTGGCCCATGCGATGAAGCCAGTAGTAGCAGAGGTCGTAGAACACCAGCGCCAGCAGCCAGCCGTACCAGCGGGTCCAGAAGTCGGTGTCCGGGAACAGCGCCACGGCGCCGAACACGGCCGTGTAGATGCCGATGTTCAGCAGCCGGGTGAAGACCGAGACGATCTGGCTGAGCATGCCCAGCCCGATGCTGTTGATGGCATCGGCCAGCCGGTAGCTGCTGTCCCGCGCGCCGCCGCGCCGGGCACGCCGGCGGGCGACGAAGAATTCGATGCCGATGAGCAGGAAGAAGACGGGTGTCGCGAGGACGATGATCTGGCCGGGACGCATGGGCGCATTGTCCATCCGGCCGCGGGCAGGCCTATGCGGGTGTCGCCGTATTGCCGGGGCTGGATGACCGCCGCATGCGGCGCCTGCCGGCATTGGCGTGCAGCAGCAGACAGGCCGGATGACTGATCGATGGGAGGCGCTTCTCCCAGCTTTTGCCATAATTTGGCAAACCATCTACGATGGCCGCCACGTCGACGATGAACATCTCACTACCCGATTCGCTGAAATCTTTCGTGGACGATCAGGTTTCGCAACGCGGCTATGGCACCAGCAGCGAATACGTGCGGGAACTGATTCGCAGAGATGCGCAGCGCCTCGAACTGCGCAACATGCTGCTCGAAGGCGCGAACTCGCCGCCCACCGCTGCGGTCGACGCAGCCTACTTCGACTCCCTGAAGAAACGAGTGCGTGCCGGCGCAAAGTCGAGCTCAGCTCGGTGAGAGCGAAATCCGTCGTTCCACGCGCGACGGCTCGGACATGGCCGCTGGACTTGCCGCCTGGTTGAGCACCGACGACGACTGAATTCGCCCGCTTGCCGGCGACAATCACTCCCATGCCTTCCCTCGATGACCCCTTCCACGACGCCGAAGTCGGCTCCCGCGACAGCACCATCGA
>DASXKG010000193.1:0-4469 GCA_036496965.1 Variovorax sp. | reverse complement strand
GCCGAATTCGCGCCGCATCTGCTCCAGGTATTCGGGCGGCGCCGGGAAGTCGCCCACCAGCAGCGTGATCGGATCGCCCGGCGTGAAGGCGATCAGCAGGAAGTTGAGCACCACCACCGCGAGCAGCAGCGGGATCGCATGCAGCAGGCGGCGCAGGATGAAGGCGAGCATCGGAAAAAAATCAGTCCGTCCGTTTGACGCCCGCCCATTGATCACGCGCATCCAGGGCCGGGAACATGCCTGTGAGCTTCTTGCTCGCCGTGTCCACCGTCTCCTCGTCGAACAGCACCAGCGTCGGCAGGTCCTCGTTGAGGATCACCTGCAGTTCCTGGTAGAGCTTGGCGCGCACCGCCCGGTCGGTCGCGGTGGCGGCCTGGGCCAGCAGCGCGTCGACCTTCGGGTTCGAATAGCCGCTGGCGTTGGTGTTGGGCGCGGTACCGGTGTAGCTGTTGTACAGGCGCGTATAGCCGATCGCCGGATCGCCGGCGGAGAAGTACGAGGCCAGCATCATGTCGTAGTCGCGCTTGGCGAAGACGCGGTCGTAGTACACCGAGCGCTCCAGCGGCTCCAGCTTCACCTCCAGCCCGATCTGGCGCAGGTTGTCCTGGATGATCTGCGACTGCGAACGCATCTGCGCCCGGCTCACGTCGAAGGGCATGCGCACCGTCGTGCTACCGGCCTTGATGCCGGCCTGTTCCAGCAGGGCCTTGGCGCGCGCCGGGTCGAGCGGGTACTTCTTCGCGTAGCTCACGTCCTCGTCGAAGAGCCACTTGAAGCCGTCGCCGAAGGCGCCCGCGCCCGGACGCGCGATGCCGTTCATCGCCTGCTTGACCAGCCGCTGCCGATCGATCGCGAAGGCCATCGCATGGCGCGCGTCCTTCTTCGCGAACACCGGTGACTGCGTGTTGAACATCAGGAAATAGATCGCCGGGATGTTCACGCCGCGGCGCGGTGCCAGGCTGGTGTCGGCGAGGATGCGCGGCACCTCGGGCTTGGGCGTGTAGAAGTCGAGCAGCTCGTCGATCTCGCCCGTCTGCAGGGCCGGCACGCGGTTGGCGGCCTGCGGGATCACCTGGAAGATGATCGCCTCCAGAAAGGGCTTGTCGCCATCCCAGTACTGGTCGTTGCGCACCAGCTTGATGCTCGCGCCGTGCTTCCATTCGTCGAACTTGAAGGGGCCGGTGCCGACCGGCTTCTGGTTCGCGGGATTGGTGCCGATGTTGCTGCCCTCGTAGACATGGCGCGGCAGGATCGGCGCGTCGAACACCGTCATCTGCGACAGGAAGGGCGCGTAGGGCTTCTGCAGCCGGATCACCACGGTGGACGGGTCCGGCGCGTCGACTTCCATCCCCAGGCTCTTGAACACCGGTGCGGCGCGCGGATGCAGCTTGCCGACGATCTCGACCAGGGTGAATTGCACGTCCGCGCTGGTGAAGTCCTTGCCGTCATGCCACTTGACGCCCTTGCGCAGGTTGAATCGGTAGCTCTTGCCGTCGGGCGAGATGGTCCAGGAGGTGGCGAGCGAGGGCCGGGGGTTGTATTGCGGATCGAGCCAGACCAGCCCTTCGAGCATCTTGGCCGCCACGTCGCCGGCTGCGAAGTCGGTGGTGGTGCCGAGGTTGAGCGTCGGCGGGTCGGCATCGATGGCCAGCACCGCGGTGCCTTTGCCGGTGGCGGCGCGGCCGTAGCGGGTGGTGGCGAGGCTGCCTGCGAGAGCGAGGGCGCCCAGGCCGAGACGGCGCCGCGTGAGGAGAAAAGAGGGGTCGATGTCGGTCATGGGCAGGCGTTGGGGAAAGCAAATACGAGGCCGTGGAGGCAGCCGACATTATTGGCGTGGAAAATGCCCTCTCATGATCTCCGTGCCCATCCATCCCGGCATCCAGGCCTCGACCGAGGAAATGGTCGGCCTGCGCCGCCAGATCCATGCCCATCCCGAACTGGGCTATGAAGAGTTCCAGACCGGCGACCTGGTCGCCGAACGGCTGGCGCGCTGGGGCTACCAGGTGCACCGGGGGCTGGGCGGCACCGGCGTGGTCGGCCAGCTCCAGGTCGGCGGCGGCGGCCGGCGACTGGGCCTGCGCGCCGACATGGACGCCTTGCCGATGACCGAGACCACCGGCGTGGCCTGGGCCAGCCGCCGGCCGGGGCGCATGCATGCCTGCGGCCATGACGGCCACACGGCGACGCTGCTCGCGGCAGCGCAGATCCTGGCGGCCACCCGCAGCTTCGACGGCACCTTGAACCTGATCTTCCAGCCGGCCGAGGAAGGCCTGCAGGGCGGCAGGAAGATGGTCGAGGAGGGCCTGTTCGAGCGCTTCCCGTGCGACGCCGTCTATGCCTTCCACAACGAGCCGGGCTTTGCGGCCGGCCGCTTCGGCTTCCTGGCCGGGCCGATCTACAGCTCCTCGGACACGGCCCTCATCACCATCGAAGGCAAGGGCGGCCACGGCGCCATGCCGCACACCACGGTGGATCCGGTGGTGGTGGCGGCGCACCTGATCCTGGCCCTGCAGACCCTGGTCTCGCGCGAGGTCGATCCCAACGACATGGCGGTGGTCACGGTGGGTGCCATGCATGCGGGCACGGTGCCCAGCGTGATTCCGACCACGGCCGAACTGAAGCTCACCGTGCGTGCACGCCGGGCCGAAGTGCGTGCCTTCCTGCGCGATCGCATCATCGCCATGGCGCAGGCCCAGGCGGCGGTGCATGGCGCGGCTGCCACGGTCGACTACCAGTGGAAGAACCCGCCCTGCGTCAACGACGAGGCGGCCACCGCCTTCGCGCGCCAGGTGGCGCTGGAGTCCATGGGCGAACGCGCGCTGATCCCGGACATGGCGCCGCTGCAGGCCAGCGACGATTTCGCGTTCATGCTGAATGCGGTGCCGGGCAGCTATTTCATCGTCGGAAACGGCGATGGCCGGCCGGGCGGCGGACCGGGCTGCATGGTGCACAACACCGGCTACGACTTCAACGACGAGATCCTGCCGAGCACTGCCAGCTACTGGATCAGCCTGGTCCAGGCCTTCCTGCGCTGAGGTCCGGCAGGCCCAGCCGCCGATGGAGCGCGGCCGCCTGGCGCCGCAGCCGCAGCGACTCGGGCTGTGCGTTCGCTCGCTGCTGCAGGATCGATTGGGCGCCGGCCAGCGCGGTCTCGCCCCCATGGCGCACCAGCGCGTCCAGGTACACCTGCTCGAACAGGTCGCGCTGCGCATGGCTGCCGCCGATTTCCACCAGCCGCGGCAATGCCAGGCCCAGGCCGTCGATGGTGGCGGCGAAATCACCCTGCGCATGCGCGAGCAGGCCACGCGCGGCCGGCACGCAGACGCGTTGCCAGGCGCCGCGGGTCGACGGCGGCGCGGTCGGCGCGAAGGCTTCGATATTGCGCAGCAGGCGGTCGGCCTCGGGCCGGCCGGCGCGCGCCAGCCCGTAGAGGTATTGCAGATCGAGAAAGGGCAGCACGTGGTCGTCCAGCCGCGCCGCGAGGTAGCCGGCCAGGTCCTGCCAGCGGTCGCCGACATCGATGCCGGCGAGTTCGAAGCGCGCCAGCAGCGACACCGCGCCGATCTGGTCCTGCGAATAGTCCTTCACCACGCCCCATACCTGGCGGTCGTAGATGTCGAGCGCTTCGGCATCGCGGCCCAGGTCGATCAGGAACAGGGCCACATGCCACCAGTTGTGCGTGACCATGAAGGAGTTGAGCCCGACCCAGGTGTCGCTGACGCCGCGCATGAAGTCCAGTCCTTCGGCCAGCCGGCCTTCGGTGAGCATCACATGGCCCAGTGCGTGATGCGCCCAGGGCTCCTTGCGCTCCATCGCGATCGCGCGCCGCGCACTGGCCTCGGCTTCGCGCAGCCGGTGGCACTGCTCCCAGCCGAAGGCCGCCATGCCGTGCAGGTAGGCCACGTCGGCCGCAGCCGGCAGCGCCGCCAGCGCCAGGCGCAGCATGCCGGGCCAGTCGCCGAGGTTGAAGCAGTGGTACTGGCCGAGCTTGAGCGATGCCAGGTCGCGCGGATGCTCGCGCACCTGTTCCTCATGCAGGGCGATCGCGCGCCGGATGTCGCCCTCGGCCCAGGCGGCGACAGCGGCGATGTAGCGCTGCTCGCGCGGCGTGGCACGTGCGGCGCCGGCTTGCGCGCGTGCCAGGAAGGGGCGTGCATTCTCTGCCGCATCGCGCGACTCGGCAAACAGGTGCAGCGTGGCGCAATAGGCCTGCACGATCGGACTGGGATCCTGCGCGCCCGCCAGCACCTTGGCCACGCGGACCTGGCAGGAGATGAAACCCTCGACGAAGTCATTGACCGCACGCAGGCTCGCGGGGTCGTCGAGGGTGAGGGGGTTGCCCAGGCTGTCGGTGGGGGTGGGCATCGGGGTCGGGGGGCTTGGCGGGGGCGTGGTTCGATGTTTCGCCCATGTTGCCACGTCCGGAACCGAGACGGGTTCAGACCCCCGCTTGCTGATGTCGGTATTCC
>DASXKG010000192.1:0-3132 GCA_036496965.1 Variovorax sp. | reverse complement strand
GTACGACACCATCGCCGCGGTGAAGGCCGCGGTACGCATTCCCGTGGTGGCCAACGGCGACATCGCATCGCCCGAGAAGGCGCGCGAGGTGCTCGCGGCGACCGGCGCCGACGCGATCATGGTCGGACGCGCAGCGCAAGGACGGCCCTGGATCTTCCGCGAGATCGCCCACTTCCTGGCGACCGGCACCCACCTGGCGCCGCCGCTGGTGGCCGAAGTGCGGCGCCTCCTGCTCGACCACCTCGAGCAGCACTACGCGCTCTATGGCGCCTACAGTGGCGTGCGTACGGCGCGCAAGCACATCGGCTGGTATGTGCGCAGCTTGCCGGACGGCGAGGCGTTTCGCGGCGCGATGAATGCCATCGAGGACTGCGAGGCGCAACTGCGCGCCGTGGCTGCGTTCTTCGACGCGCTGGCCGCGCGGATGGATCGCATGCCGAACGCCGCGCCCGATATGCTGGCGCCGCGCGACCTGGACGCGCTCGACGCGCTGTCCTGAGAACAGCACGACAGAACAAGAGGAGAAGAAGAGAAGGCCATGAGCAAGAAACACATTGAAGACTGCGTGCGAAGCAGTCTCGACAGCTACTTCCGCGACCTGCGCGGGACCGAACCCGACGGCATGTACGAGATGCTCGTACGCGTCGTGGAGAAACCCTTGCTCGATGTCGTCATGACGCGCGCCGAAGGCAATCAATCCAAGGCCGCCCAATGGCTGGGCCTGAACCGCAACACGCTGCGCAAGAAGCTGGTCGAACACAAATTGCTGAAGTAAAAGCCTGATGAACGCACTGATCTCCGTTTCCGACAAGACCGGCATCCTCGAATTCGCGCAGGCGCTGCATGCGCTCGGCATCAAGCTGCTGTCGACCGGCGGCACGGCCAGGCTTCTGGCCGACGCCGGCCTGCCGGTGACCGAGGTCGCCGACCACACCGGCTTTCCCGAAATGCTCGACGGCCGCGTCAAGACACTGCATCCCAAGGTGCATGGCGGCCTGCTGGCGCGGCGCGACCTGCCGGCGCACATGGCGGCATTGAACGAACACGGCATCGACACCATCGACCTGCTGGTGGTCAATCTCTATCCCTTCGAGGCCACCGTCGCCAAGCCCGGCTGCACGCTGGACGATGCGATCGAGAACATCGACATCGGCGGTCCTGCGATGGTGCGCAGCGCGGCCAAGAACTGGAAGGATGTCGGCGTGCTCACCGACGCGACGCAGTACCCGCAGGCACTGGCCGAACTGAAGGCTGACGGCAAGCTGAGCGAGAAGACCCGGTTCGCCTTGTCGGTGGCCGCGTTCAATCGCATCAGCCAGTATGACGGCGCCATCAGCGACTACCTGTCGCGCATCCGGGAAGACGGCACGCACGCGCTGTTCCCGGCGCAGAGCAACGGCCGCTTCGTCAAGCTGCAGGACCTGCGCTACGGCGAGAACCCGCACCAGCAGGCCGCGTTCTACCGCGACCTGTATCCGGCCCCGGGCTCGCTGGTGAGCGCCAGGCAGCTGCAGGGCAAGGAACTCAGCTACAACAACATCGCCGATGCCGATGCGGCCTGGGAATGCGTGAAGAGCTTCGACCAGCCGGCCTGCGTGATCGTCAAGCATGCCAACCCTTGCGGCGTGGCGACGGGCAAGGACGCGGCCGAGGCCTATGGCAAGGCCTTCAAGACCGATCCGACCTCGGCCTTCGGCGGCATCATCGCGTTCAACCGTCCGGTCGACGGCGCCACTGCGCAGGCGATCAGCCAGCAGTTCGTCGAGGTGCTGATGGCCCCCGGCTACATGCCCGAGGCGCTGGAAGTCTTCCAGGCCACGAAGAACCGGCAGAACGTGCGCCTGCTCGAGATCGCCTTGCCGCCCGGCGGCGCGACCGACTGGGACAACGGCCGCAACGCCGTCGACGTCAAGCGCATCGGCTCGGGCCTCTTGATGCAGACGGCCGACAACCACCAGCTGGCGCTCTCCGACCTCAAGGTGGTGAGCCGCAAGCAGCCCACCCCACAGCAGCTGCAGGACCTGCTGTTCGCCTGGACGGTCGCGAAGTTCGTCAAGAGCAACGCCATCGTGTTCTGCGCCGACGGCATGACGATGGGCGTCGGCGCCGGCCAGATGAGCCGCCTCGATTCGGCGCGCATCGCCAGCATCAAGGCCGAGCATGCCGGCCTGTCGCTGGGCGGCACCGCAGTCGCCAGCGACGCCTTCTTCCCGTTCCGCGACGGGCTCGACGTGGTGGTCGATGCCGGCGCGACCTCGGTCATCCAGCCGGGCGGCTCGATGCGCGACAAGGAAGTGATCGATGCCGCCGACGAGCGCGGCGTGGTGATGGTGTTGTCAGGCGTGCGCCACTTCCGGCACTGATCCCGTCACGGATCGCTGCCGTCCGAGAAGCGGAATTTCAGCTGGAAGCTGATGGCGCCGTAGAGGCGGTCCTTGATGTTGGGGATGATCGCGATGTTGAGTCCGAAGCGCCTGCCCTCGATGGCCGCGACGGGGATCAGCGCCGCGAACCAGCCGCCGTTGCGGGTCATCTGATAGCCGTTGAAGCCGCCCACCACCGCGCCGAACTTCACGCCGTAGAACTCGAAGGGCATCACGTACCGCCCCGCGTAGTCGGACTGGTCGCGGTCGCTGTTGCGGAAGGTGCCGGCCGTCAGCGAGAAGGTCTTGTCGATCGGCCATTCGAAGCCGATGCCCGGATTGGCGTCGTCCAGTCCCTTGTTGCGGTCGAAATGCAGCGAATAGAAGCCCGGGTTGACCCAGACCTGGCTGATGTCAACCTGCGCGCGGGCGATGCCAGGCAGCAGCAGGCACGCTGCGGCCAGTAAGGCTGGCTGCTTCATGCGCGCGGAAGTGCCCGGAAAATCTGTCTTGCCGCCTCGATCGTGGCTGCGATGTCGTCGTCGCTGTGCGCGGCGCTGACGAAGCCGGCCTCGTAGAGCGCCGGAGCGATGTAGACGCCACGGTCCAGCAGGCCGTGGAACAGTGCGTTGAAGCGCGCGCCGTCGCTCTTCATCACCGCCTGGTAGTTCTGCGGCAGCGCATCGAGCAGGAAGAAGCCGAACATGCCGCCTTCACAGTCGGCACTGAAGGGCATGCCCTCGGCTGCCGCGGCGGCCTTCAGTCCGTC
>DASXKG010000191.1:0-2447 GCA_036496965.1 Variovorax sp. | reverse complement strand
GAAGCGGCGCGAACATGAGGCGATTGTCTCAGGTGCGCCGGACGAGAGCCCCCACCCTCCCTATTTCGTACCCCCAGGGGCAGCGGGCCGTATCGCGAGCGGCGGCGCCGGCCCGAGCCTCAGACCTGGTACTTGATCGCGCTCCCGTGGGGGCGTGTCAGGGCGGCGCTGATCGGCCGGCCGCCGAAGGCCTCGTCCAGCGCCTGGTTCACGTAGTTCGTGGCCGTCCCGATGTTTTCCGCGCCGGCCGAGGCGATGCTGTCGATCCCGCCTGCATAGACCAGCGTGCCACCCGGATCGACGATGAAGATCTGCGGCGTGGTGTGCGCCCCGTAGGCGCGCCCGATGAGGCCGTCCTCGTCCATCAGCACGGCAGTGGCCGCGGCCGACTTCGCGCTCATCCAGGCGTCGAGCGCCTCGGGGTCGAAGTAGTCGGGGGCGCCGCGCCCGGTCGACTGGATGGCCAGCCAGACCACGCCTTGCGCGGTGGCTTTTTTCTGGGTCGCGGGCAGGTTGCCGCTGTCGTACTGCTTGTCGACGACGGGGCAGGCCGGGTTGGTCCATTCGAGCACCACGAAGCGGCCGGCGAAATCCGACAGGCGGTGCGGCGCGCCGGCGGTATCGACCGCCACGAAATCAGGCGCCGGCTGTCCGACGGCCGGCTGGGCCGGGGCTTGCGCGTTCATCAGCAAGGTGGCGCCGAGCGCCACGGCGGCCGTCATCACGGCGCGCCGCGAGGCGCGGCTCAGGACCGCCTGCGCGCGCCGCGCGGCACGGTAGGAACGCGAGTTGGAGAACGATGGGGAAGACATGTCCGACTAGAACTCCCGGTGGTTTATTTTTAACAACCACCATAGCTTAGATCGGTTTTCTCATGTGTTTGTGACAACCCGTAGCGGCTCCGGGGTCATAGCGCCGCGAGGGCTGCGCGCAGCTCCGTGCGGCCCAGGATTTCGGTCAGCACCACGGGCGCCTTGCCCGGCGCCTGCAGCACATAGACCGGCACGCCGCTGCGGCCCAGAGCGGTCAGCGCGGCGCTGATGGCGGGATCCCGGCGCGTCCAGTCGGCACGCAGCAGCGCGACCTTCTTGGCGTCGAAGTCGGCCAGCACATCCGCATCGGCCAGGGTGCTGCGCTTGTTGTACTGGCAGGTCACGCACCAGGCGGCCGTGAAATCGGTGAACACCGGCCGGCCGGCGGCAGCCAGTTCGGCCGCCCGCCCGGCGGACCAGGGTTGCCAGCGCTGGCTGCCGGAGGCGGCAGCCACGGTTTCCAGGGGCCGCGTCACGTTGCCGCCGACTGCCGCGGCCAGCGCCGCCGTGGCAACCAGCGCCAGGGCAGCCAGAAACACCCGGGTGCGGCCGCGCAACCCGAGGGTCCAGACGATCGCCGCCAGGCAGACCAGCAGGCCGAGCAGCGCGCCGGCGCCATCGATGCCGCTTTGCTGGCCCAGCACCCAGACCAGCCAGGCGACCGTGGCGAACATCGGAAAGGCCAGCAGGCGGCGCAGCGTTTCCATCCAGGCGCCGGGACGGGGCAGCAGACGGGCCACGGCCGGCACGAAGCCGGCGGCCAGGTAGGGCAGCGCCAGGCCGAAGCCGAGCACTGCGAAGAGCAGCAGCGCCTGGGCGGCCGGCAGTCCGATGGCGAAGCCCAGCGAGGCGCCCATGAAGGGCGCGGTGCAGGGCGAGGCGACCACGACCGCGAGCACGCCCGAAAGGAAGTCGTTGAGCACCGGATGGCGGGCCTGCACGGTGAAGAGGGAACTCGGACCGACACGGCCGAACTCGAACACACCCGCGAGGTTCAGGCCGATCAGCGTGAAGAGCGCCGCCAGCGTTGCCACCACGGCGGGCGACTGCAGCTGGAATCCCCAGCCCAGCTGCGCACCGGCCGCGCGCAGGGCGAGCATCACCCCGCCGAGCGCCAGGAAGGACAGGACGACGCCGGCGCTGTAGGCCAGCGCAGCCAGGCGGTGGCCGTGCCGGTCGTCGGCGCGCCGCGCGAAGCCCAGCACCTTGATGGCCAGGACCGGAAACACGCAAGGCATCAGGTTCAGCAGCAGTCCGCCGAGCAGCGCACCGAACAGCGCGGCCGGGAGGCTGCTCGCGGCCTGCGGCGCCGCTGCCGCCGCGGCAGCGGCATTGGCGGCCAGCGCCCCCTGGAGCGCCGCGGAAGGCTCGGTCTTTGCAGCCGTGGCCGGCCAGGTGCCGCTGACCGGCGCTTCGGTACGCCATGCGAAAGCCGAGCCCGGCTGGCGGTCGGCTTCGGCCAGGGCGACGACCACCGGCAGCGCCGACGGGGTTGCGCCGCGCTGTTCGGCCAGCGGCACGGTGGCGGTCCAGACCTCGCCTTGCCACGCCTGGGACCAGTCCTTGCCGAGCACGGCGGCGGTCTGCACCACATCGGGCGTTTCGGAGAAGAACTCCAGCGTCTTGCCCCGGGCG
>DASXKG010000190.1:0-3967 GCA_036496965.1 Variovorax sp. | reverse complement strand
CGCCGCCGGCGCGCGCCAGCAGCGGCCCCTTCTCGATCTGGTAGTCCGGGCGCTTGAAGCTGCCGTAGACCCGCACCGGCGTGCGCAGCGACAGCAGGCCCACGTCCTTGGGCTTCGGTGCCACCGTCATGTCGAAACGTTGGTGCGCCAGGTCGAACCAGCCGCTGCCGAGGATCTGCGTCTGCTCGGTATCGATGACGAACAGTTTCGAGGTGCCGCGGCCGTCCTTGACGTCGAAGGCGATGCCACCGCAATTCACCCGGATGTCGTGGTCGCCGCCCGCCAGCAGTTCCAGCACCTTGCCGCCGTTCAGTCCGCTGGCGGCGTCGAGCAGGTTCGAGATGCGGCCGTTGGCCACGGTGAGCGCCACACGGCCATTGGCCACGGCCGCGGCATCGGCGATCGAGTTGCCGCTGCCGTCCAGCTGCAGCGCTGCGCCGACCTGGCCCGCGCCCTTGGCGATGGTCTTGCTGCCGGGCATCAACTGGTCCAGGCGCACGCCCTGCAGATCGATGCGCACCTGGGACTTCAGCGTCGGCTGGCGCGCATCCAGCGTCACTTGCGAGGCGATGGTGCCGCCGGCGAATCCGAAATCCAGCGGCGCCAGCTTGAGGATCGCGTCGTGCAGATGCAGCGACGCGTTCAGGCTTTCCAGCGGCAGCGCCTGCGGGACCTCCAGCTTGGTCGCCACCAGGGTCACGTCGGCATCGATCTTCTGCAGCCGGCTGCCCTCGAAGCTGCCGGCAGGCAGCAGATGGTCCGGGTCGACGGTTTGCTGCGTGGCCTTGGCGGCCGGCCGGTTGGCGGTCTGAGCCTGCGAGATGGCCGGCTTGCCGCCGCTCTGCTTGGTTTGCACGCCCACCAGCGGGCCCAGGTCGGCCATGTTGAGCAGCTTGCTGTGCAGGTCGGCGCTCAGCAGCGGGCGCGGTTCCTTCTGCACGTACTCGCCCTTGCCGGTGATGTCGGTAGAGCCGATCTTGCCGGCCAGGTCGTCCATCCTGAAATGCTTGCCTTCGAGCACCAGGTGCCCCTGCAAGCGGTAGGGCGGCGAGGCCGGCAGCGGCAGCAGCAGGAAAGGGTAGAGGTTGGCCAGGGTCTGGCCTTCGATGCGCAACTGCGCGTCGATGGCGGAGATGTTCGCGGCGTCGGCGATGGTGCCTTCCACGGCCACCTTGGTCGTGCCTGCGTCGAGATCGCCCTTCAGCGGGAAGGGCACGCCGGATTCCTGGAAGCTCAGCACCTCGCCGGTCAGCGCCTGGCCCGAGAAGCCGGCGCCGTGGTAGGTGCCCTTGAAGACATAGCGGGTGGTGTAGCGGCTGTTCTCGGGCTTGGCCTTGGCGTCCTTGACCTTGTCCTGGCTGGCCGGATCGAAGGTGCTGGCCTGCACCTCGATCTCGAAGGGCGCGCCATGGTCGATGTAGCGCAGCTGCCCGTCGTCCACCGACAGCGTGCTGATGCGCAGCTTGCTCGGCCGGGTGTCGTTCGGATCGGAGAGGATCCAGTTCTTGCGGTTGTCGGGCTGGCGTTCGAAGACGAACTCGGGGTGCGTCAGCGCCACCCGGGTGATCAAGTACTTTTCGGGCAGGTCGCGCAGGGAGATCGAGAACTCCACCTGCTGGATCTTGGCCATGGCCCGGTTCTTCGACCAGGCGGCATTGCCGAAATAGACGTCGCGCATGCGGACCGTCGGCGTCAGGCCGAGGCTCACATGCAGGTCCGACATCCGGAACTCGCGCTCGGTCTTGCGCGAGATATAGCGCTCCAGCGGGGGCCGCACCCAGTTCCAGTCGAAAATCAGCACGAAAGCCGCCAGGGCAACGAGGACGGCGGCCGCTGCCACGCTCCAGGGGCGGCCGCGCAAGGCGTCGAGAACGGGCTTCATCGCCGAACGATGCTGGCCGGGCAGGCGCGCCACGGTCGTCGGCCTGATCGCCCAGCCGTTGTGGGACTCGGCCGCTCCTCCTGCGCTCCTACGCCGGCTCGGCTCTTTGATGCACTGCAACACGAAAGCCGCCGGCCGATGCTCCTACGTGTGCCGTTTCGGCAGACACTGCGACCTCACCATGAAATCACTCCACTGCTCCCACTGCGGCAACCGCGTCTTCTTCGAGAACCTGAGCTGCGAGACCTGCGCATCGACGCTCGGCTATGCCCCTGAGGAGCAGCTCATGCTGGCCTTCAAGGTCGATGGGCCCGAGGCGCCCTGGGAAAGGCTGGGCACGCCGGGCGGGAGCTACCGGCCGTGCGTGAATCGCGCGGCCGGGGTCTGCAACTGGATGGTGCCGGCAGGCAGCGACCACACGCATTGCGTCTCCTGCCGGACCACGCACAAGATTCCCGAGCTCACCAGGCCCGAGAACCGGGGCTACTGGGCGGCCCTGGAGCAGGCCAAGCGACGCGTCTTCTACACGCTGGTCGAACTGGTGCTGCCGACGCCCAACAAGCTGGAGGACCCGGCCAACGGCCTGTCCTTCGAGTTCCTCGAGCAGGTCGATCCCAGGAAGCGCGTGCTGACCGGCCACGACGACGGCGTCATCACGCTGAACATCGCCGAGGCCGACGACGCGCAGCGCGAACGCATCCGGCTGTCGATGCACGAGCCCTACCGCACCCTGCTCGGGCACTTCCGCCACGAGATCGGCCACTACTACTGGGACCGGCTGGTGCGCGGCACACCGTGGATCGGCGAATATCGGCGCCTCTTCGGCGACGAGCGGGCCGACTATGCGCAGGCACTGAAGAAGCACTATGCGTCGCCGACCATGGACTGGCCGCAGCGATTCATCAGCGTCTACGCGAGCTCGCATCCCTGGGAAGACTGGGCCGAGACCTGGGCCCACTACCTGCACATGGTCGACGGACTCGAGACGGCGGCCTCATGGGGCATGCGGCTGGATTTCGCGCTGCCGGGCGGACCGCCGCTGGCCGCCCGCAGCCTCGACCTGGCGGCCGACTCGATCAGGAACACGGTGGTCGACCAGTGGCTGCCGGTGTCGCAATTCATCAATGCGATGGACCGCAGCCTCGGCGCGCACGACAGCTATCCTTTCATCATCGTGGCGCCGGTGATCGAGAAGCTGGACTTCATCCACCGCGTGGTGCGCGCCGCCAGTTCGGGCCGCGCGCCGATGAACTTCCTGCCGCGCCGGGCGACCACGCCAGCGGCAGCGCCCATCCAGGAGACCCGCTAATGCTGACCGTCCATCATCTCGGCAAATCGCAATCGGAGCGCATCGTGTGGCTCTGCGAAGAGCTCGGCTTGCCCTACGAATTGAAGCACTACGTGCGCGACGCCGTGACCCAGCTCGCGCCGCCCGAACTCAAGGCCCTGCATCCGCTGGGCACCGCGCCGATGATCAGCGACGGCGAACTGGTGCTGGCCGAGTCGGGCGCCATCATCGACTACATCCTGGCCAAGCACGGCGGCGGCCGCCTGACGCTGGGCGTCGACCATCCGGATTTCGCGCAGTATCTCTTCTGGCTGCACTTCGCCAACGGCAACTTCCAGCCCAGCATGGGGCGCAACATGATCCTGCGCCGGCTCGACCTGTCGGCCGACAATCCGGTGCTGCTGGCCACGCGGGCGCGCCTGGAGCGTTCGCTCGACATGCTCGAATCGCGGCTCGCGGATGCGCAGTATCTGGCCGGCAACGCGTTCACCGTGGCGGACATCATGCTGGTCTTCTCGTTGACGACCATGCGGCATTTCTTTCCGCTCGACCTCGCACCCTATCCGAGCATTTTGGCCTACCTGCAACGCATCCACGGCCGCGAAGCCTACCGGCGGGCGATGCACAAGGGCGACCCGGGCCTGGCGCCGCTGCTCGACTGAGATCCGGTGAAAGTGCGACAGAATGTCGGCATGAAATGGCTTGTCATGCTCCCCTGTGCATTCGCCCTGGCGGCCTGCGGTACGCCGCCCAACGAAGTCGTTCCGGCGCGCAACGGCGTCCTGCGCGCACCTACC
>DASXKG010000189.1:0-3140 GCA_036496965.1 Variovorax sp. | reverse complement strand
GGTCAAGAACGAAGTCACGCGGCAACTGATGACGGTGCGCGTGCAGTCGACGGCCCAGCTCGACGAAGCCGCCGAGGCGATGGAAAGCCGGGGCGAGAACCTCGCCAACATCACCTACACCGCGCCGACCGAGACCGGCGACGTGGAGGTGCGCGTCGACGAGGAGAGCCTGCGCCGCCAGGGCGCCGGCGCCTTGAGTGCCGGTGCCGCAGCCTTCGCGCGCGTCGGCCGCAATGAACCCTGCCCCTGCGGCAGCGGCAAGAAGTTCAAGCACTGCCACGGCAAGTTGACTTGACGACCAAGTCCTCAAAGGATCCCTCCATGCCCGTGAATCTCTCCGCGCCCGATGCCGCTGCTCTGCACGCGGTGCCCGGCATCCGCATCGGCGTTGCCGAAGCCGGCGTGCGCAAGGCCAACCGCAAGGACCTGACGGTGGTGCTCATCGACGACGGCGCCGCAGTCGGCGGCGTGTTCACGCAGAACCGCTTCTGCGCGGCGCCGGTGCAGGTTTGCCGGGAGCATCTGGCGCAGGGTTTCGGCATCCGGGCCATGCTGATCAACACCGGCAATGCCAACGCCGGCACCGGCGAGGACGGCCTGGCGCGCACGCGCGCCACCTGCATCGCCCTGGCGCAGCAGCTCGAGCTGGCGCCCGAACAGGTGCTGCCCTTTTCCACCGGCGTGATCATGGAGCCGCTGCCGATCGACCGCATCGAAGCCGGCCTGCCGGCCGCGCTGGCCGATGCAGCGCCCGGCCATTGGGCGCGCGCGGCTGAAGGCATCATGACCACGGACACCGTGCCCAAGGCCTTCAGCGAGCAGGTGACGATCGGCGCAGCCCTCGTCACGATCAGCGGCATCAGCAAGGGTGCCGGCATGATCCGGCCGAACATGGCGACCATGCTCGGCTTCATGGCCACCGACGCGAAGATCGCGCCGGCGCTGATTCAGCCGCTGGCCAAGGCCTTGGCCGACGCTTCGTTCAATCGGGTCACGATCGACGGCGACACCTCCACCAACGACTCCTTCGTCGTGATCGCGACGCAGAAAGCGCAGCACCCGACGATCGAATCGCTCGATTCGGCGGACGGCCGCATCCTGCTCGCTGCGATGCAGAAGGTCGCGCGCCTGCTGGCCCAGGCGATCGTGCGCGACGGCGAGGGCGCGACCAAGTTCATCACCGTGCGGGTCGAAGGCGGCAAGGACGCGGCCGAGTGCCGGCAAGTGGCCTACGCGGTCGCGCATTCGCCGCTGGTGAAGACGGCCTTCTTTGCGAGCGATCCGAATCTCGGGCGCATTCTGGCGGCTGTCGGCTATGCGGGCATCGCCGACCTCGACCAGACCGGCATCGATCTCTACCTGGATGATGTCCACGTCGCCGTGAAGGGCGGGCGCAATCCGTCGTACCGTGAGGAAGACGGCCAGCGCGTCATGAAGCAGAGCGAGATCACAGTGCGCATCGCGCTCGGCCGCGGTGCGGCCGCCGATACCGTGTGGACCTGCGACCTCAGCCACGACTACGTCTCCATCAACGCCGACTACAGGTCATGAACGAAAAGTTCGAACGGCTGATCGAGCGCGCGGAACAACTGATCACCCGCATCGAATCGATCCTTCCCCAACCGCTGGCGGCGCCCGTCGATTGGAACGCCTCGATCGCCTGGCGCTACCGGCGCCGCAGTTCCGGCCATGGCACGCTCGAGCCGGTGCACCATGTCGCCGCGATCTCGCTGGACGCGCTGAAGGAAATCGATCTCCAGAAGGAAAGGATCGAGCGCAACACGCGCCAGTTCGTCGAGGGCAAGCCGGCCAACAACGTGTTGCTGACGGGTGCCCGCGGCACCGGCAAGTCCTCGCTGATCCGCGCCTGTCTGCAGGCTTATGCGCCGCAGGGATTGCGGCTGATCGAGGTCGACAAGGCTGAACTGACCGACCTGCCCGACATCGTCGACGTGGTGGCCGGCAGGCCCGAGAAGTTCATCGTCTTCAGCGACGACCTCAGCTTCGACGAGGGCGAGCCCGGCTACAAGGCGCTGAAGTCGATCCTGGACGGCTCGATCGCCGCCGCCTCGCCGAACCTGCTGATCTATGCGACCAGCAACCGGCGCCACCTGTTGCCCGAGTACATGAAGGACAACCTCAGCTACACCCACACCGAGGACGGCGAGGTGCATCCGGGCGAAGTCATCGAGGAGAAGATCTCGCTGTCGGAACGCTTCGGCCTCTGGGTGAGCTTCTATCCCTTCAGCCAGAACGAATACCTGGCCATCGTCGCAGAGTGGCTGTCCTCCTTCGGCGCCGACGCGAAGGCCATCGAGTCGGCTCGGCCGGCCGCCCTGGTATGGGCGCTCGAGCGCGGTTCGCGCAGCGGCCGCGTGGCCTGGCAGTTTGCCCGCGACTACGCCGGCCGCGCCTCTTGACTTTGGCTGCGATGACGGATTCGCGCCAGCACACCGAGGTCGCGGTCGGCATCCTGATCCGCGCCGGCGACGGCGCACTGCTGCTGTCGACCCGGCCCGAAGGCAAGCCTTACGCCGGCTACTGGGAGTTCCCGGGCGGCAAGCTCGAGGCCGGCGAAACGGTCGAAACTGCGCTGCGCCGCGAGTTGCACGAAGAGCTCGGCATCAGCATCGCCGGTGCCGAGGTCTGGCGGGTCACCGAGCACGACTATCCGCATGCGCTGGTTCGCCTGCACTGGTGCAAGGTGCGCGACTGGACCGGCGACTTCGAGATGCGCGAAGGGCAGGCCATGCGCTGGCAGCAGTTGCCGCTTGAGGTCGAGCCGGTGCTGCCCGGTGCCATGCCCGTGCTGGCCTGGCTGGCCGAGGAACGCGGCCTGGCGCCGAAGCCCTACTGACGCTTCGGGTCGCCGAACGGGTCTTCGTCCGGCGGGGCGTCCGCCGGCATGCGAAATTCCTCGCTGGCCCAGGCGCCCAGATCGACGCCCTTGCAGCGGGCGCTGCAGAAGGGCCGGTAGGGATTGCGCTGCGCGTAGACGCTGTCTCGCCCGCATGCGGGGCAGCGGACGATCCGTTCTCTGATCGCGTCCACTGAGGCCCTCATGCGCACAGCGTGAGTTCGAAGGCCGCCTCGTCGGTGCTCTGGTGCAGGCGGTCGTCGGCCTCGTGCCGCATCAGCCG
>DASXKG010000188.1:0-2207 GCA_036496965.1 Variovorax sp. | reverse complement strand
TTTCGTCACCCCGGCCGACATGCTGGCCGAGCTGCGCGAGGACAACCAGCGCCTGGCGGGCTTCATGCGCGAGACCCATTCGATGTGCGACGAATACGGCGATGTCGCCACGGCCAGCCTGCTGGAAGTCTGGATCGACGAGGCCGAGCGCCGGACCTGGTTCCTGTTCGAATCCGGGCGCCAGACTTAGATCAGGAAGCTGCAGCCCCGTCCTGGGACCCATACCAGCGCGCGAGCAGGCGCGCCCCGGCGCGCACCCGCTGCGTGTCCCGGCCCCAGCGTCGCCCCGAGGGCAGATGGCGCAGCCAGCGCATGCGCCGGGCGGCGAGTGCAAGGCGAGCACGCACTTCGTCGCTGGCGTCGGCCAGCACCGCATGCCAGTGCGCCCCGGCGCCGTGGGGTGATGCGGCATCGACCAGCATCGCGGTGGAGTGCAGGTAGCTGAGCCAGTCGCGCACCTGGCATTCGGCCAGCGTCAGGGTGTCGCCCGGGTCGTCCTCGAAATCGATGAAGCCGACGGCACCGTCCGGACACAGCACCAGGTTGCGGTCGAAGGCCTGGCTCAGGTAGAGGCCCCGCGCATGCACCCGGGCGATGGCGGCCAGGCCTTCGCGCCAGGTCGACAGCAAGGCCACCGGTCCGGCGGCGGCGGCCTGGTCGAGCCGCTCCTGCAGCACCACCGGCGGGCGGCCGCTTTCGCCCAGGTCGGAGATCAGCAGGCCATCGCCCTGCTGCGCCAGCACCACCGGAACGCGCAGCCCGGCGGCGCCGAGCCGGCGCAGCATGCGGGCCTCGATGTCGATCGCGATCTCGCCGCCCGGGTTGGGCACTGGCTCCAGCAGGTCCAGGCGCAGCACGAAGGCAATGGCCGCCTGCAGGTGGTAGCGCAGGCGGGCGTGGCGCGGGCCGGCTTTCTTGAGCCAGACGCGCTCACTTCGAAATCGATGACTGGCGATGGTCTTGGCTTGCTGCGGCAGGGTCAGGCGCAGGAATTCGGCATAGTCCTGCGGCTGCGGCGGCGCATCCGCCTCGAGCGGCGCAGGGCCCGACGCCATGCCCTTGCGCATCTGCAAGCGCGAGGACGATCCGCCGCGTCTTGCTGGATTCATACGGTCAGCGGCATCGGCCTGAAGCTCTGCGCGTCGGCGAGCGGCCAGTACATGCGAAACACGCTGGGCTGATCGTCCAGCGATCCCAGCAGGGCGCCGGGCGCCACCTGCAGCAGCAGGTTGCTCAGCAGCCGGATTTCGGTGTCCGAGATGCGGCGCACGATGTGGTGCGCCGTGATGTCCTGCGGATGGTCCAGTCCCGCGGCCTGCACCAGCTCCTGCAGGGCATGCAGCGTGCTGTGGTGGAAATTGCGCACCCGGTCGGCCTTGGTCGGCACCACCAGCGCCTGCTGGCGGCGTGGATCCTGGGTGGTGACGCCGGTCGGACAGAAGCCGGTGTGGCAGGCCTGCGCCTGGATGCAGCCGAGCGACATCATGAAGCCGCGCGCCGCGTTGCACCAGTCGGCGCCCAGCGCCATCATCCGTGCCAGGTCGAAGGCGGTGATCACCTTGCCGGCGCAGCCGATCTTCACCAGGTGGCGCAGGCCGACGCCGACCAGCGTGTTGTGCACCAGCAGCAGGCCGTCCTGCAGCGGCACGCCGACGTGGTCGCTGAATTCCACCGGCGCTGCCCCGGTGCCGCCTTCGGCGCCATCGACCACGATGAAATCGGGCGTGATGCCGGTCTCGCGCATCGCCTTGACGATCGCGAACCATTCCCAGGGATGCCCGATGCACAGCTTGAAGCCGCAGGGCTTGCCGCCGGACAACACGCGCAGCCGGGCCACGAAGCGCATCATTTCCGCGGGCGTCGAGAAGGCGCTGTGCGCCGAGGGCGAGATGCAGTCCACACCCACCGGCACGCCGCGCGCGGCGGCGATCTCGGGGGTGACCTTCGGCGCCGGCAGCACGCCGCCATGGCCGGGTTTGGCGCCCTGGCTCAGCTTGACTTCGATCATCTTCACCTGCGGGTCGCGCGCATTGGTGATGAAGCGCTCCTCGCTGAAGGAGCCGTCTTCGTTGCGGCAGCCGAAATAGCCCGAGCCGATTTCCCAGATCAGGTCGCCGCCGTGCACGCGGTGGTGCGCCGAAATCGAGCCTTCCCCGGTGTCGTGCGCAAAGCCGCCCATCTTCGCGCCCAGGTTGAGCGCCAGGATG
>DASXKG010000187.1:0-5326 GCA_036496965.1 Variovorax sp. | reverse complement strand
CAGCAGGGCCTCCGAAGTGCGCGACGAGGCCATCGACTTGCAGGAGGCCCTGCTGGCCCATGTCGACCGGGTGCGTCCGCGCGCGCGCATCTTCATCATCGACGCCTGCCGCAACGACCCCTTTGCCGCCAGCGGGCGCGGCGCGCGCAATGTCAACGGCCTGGCCGAGATGACGGCCCCGGGTGCCCTCATCGCTTTCTCCGCCGCCCCCGGCGGGGTCGCCGAGGACGGACCGATTGGGGGCAACAGCATCTATACGCGTCACCTCGCCGCCGAACTGCGCAACCCCGGCGTCGAGGTCGAAGACATGATGAAGGCGGTACGCATCGAGGTGCTGCGCGACACCGCCGAGCGCCAGATCCCCTGGGTCAACACCTCGATGGTCGTGAATTTCATGTTCAACCCCGGGCCCGCGCCGGCGTTGGCCGCGCCCAAGCGCAACCTGCAGTTGCTGGTGCAGGCAACGCGCAGCCTGAACACCGATGCAAGCAATGCGTCGGCCTCGCTGGCGCTGCGCATCTATGTGCTGCGCGATGCGAGCGGATTCGAGCAGGCGAGTTTCGACAGCCTCTACGACGATGACGAGGCCACGCTCGGGCCGAACGTGCTGGTGCGCGAGAGTCTTTACCTGCGCCCCGGCGAAGCGCGCCAGCTGGCGCTCGAGTTCAGCGGCGACGCGCGTGCCCTGGCGGTGTTCGGCGCGTTTCGGGAGATCGAGCACTCGCAGTGGCGGGCCATCCTGCCCTTGCCCGTCGGACCCCTGGCGCCGCGCGCGCGCGTGGATGCGCAGGCGCGCCAACTGCAGGTCGGGTGGGCGAAGTGAAACGGCCCGACGCCGCATCGCCAGCGCCCGCCGGCGCCGAGTCCGACGGCCTCGACGAGCCGGCCGCCGCGCGTGCGCTGCGCGCCCACGCGCTGCCCCTGGTCGCCTTGATGGCCCGCCTGCACGATGCCACGCCTGCCGACCCTGCCGCACTGCGCCGCACGCTGGCTGCGGCGGTGAGCCGTTTCGAAGCCGATGCGCGCGTCTCGGGCGTCGACGAGGCCAGCGTCGCGGCGGCGAGCTACGTGCTGTGTGCCTGGGGCGACGAGCAGTTCGGCACAGCGCCCTGGGGTGCGGGCGGCGCAGGGCTGCTGCAGCGCTTCCACGGCGAGGCGCGCAGCGGCGACAGGCTGCTGCGCCTCTTGGCGCGGCTCGCTGAAAAGCCGCGCGAGCACCGCGCGCTGCTCGAACTCTTCCACAGCTGCCTGAGTCTCGGCCTCCGCGCACGCGCGAGTCCCGACAACCGCGACCACGAGGCCCTGCGCGCGCGCGTGCAGCTGGCGCTGCAGCAGGTGGCACCGGCGCCGCCCTTGGTGGCCCCCTGGCAATGCGCGGCGGCGGCCGCCCGACCGCCGCGGGCGCCCCGCCTCGCATTGCCGGCGGTCCTGCTGCTCGGCATGCTGGCCGTGGGCGTCTACAGTGCCAGTCAGATTCAGCTTGCGACGCGCGTCGACGGCGTGCTGGCGTCGCTGCAGCAGCTAGTGCCCGCGCGCAGCCCCGGGGCGGCGCCAGCAGCGGTCGCAGCCGCGCCGCCGCGGCTGGCTTCGAGCCTGCGCGATGACATCGGAGCCGGTCGGCTGTCGGTGCGCGACGAGCCGTCGCGCAGCGTGGTCGTGGTCGCTGCCGACGCGCTGCGGGACGCCACCGGCCCCCTGACGCGCCTCGGCGCCGCGTTGAAGGACCGGCCCGGCAAGGTGCTGATCGTCGGCTACACCGACGGCAGCGATCCCCCGACCGCGCGCACGCCCTCGGCCTGGCATCAGGCGATGGAATGGGCACGCGGCGTCGCCGACGTGTTGCGCCCGCAACTCGGCGAGGCGCGGCTCGCGCTCGAGGCCCGGGTCGACACCACGGGCGGCGCGCCGCTGCGCCGGGTCGAGATCATCCTGTTCCCGGAATGAAGGCGCCGACCCGCGTCGTGCAAAGTGCCGTGAATCTCGGCGCGGCGGCCGCCTTGCTGTGGTTCGCGGCACCGCTGCTCGCCTTCGGCAGCTGGCATCCCTTCGACGAGCAGCGCGCGCGCGCCGCCTTGCTGGCGCTGGTCGCGCTGGTGCTGATCGGCCTGCACGGGCTTCGGCTGCTGGTGGCGCGCCGACGCGCAGAACGCCTGCTGCGGGGCCTCGAATCCGGCGCTGCCGGCACTGAATTGAGCCAGCGTTTCCGCCAGGCGCTGGCCATGCTGCGCCAGGGAATCGAAGCCCAGGGGACCCACCGCTGGTGGCGCAGCCGGCGCCAGGTCGATCAGCTGCCCTGGTACCTGATCATCGGCGCGCCCGGGGGTGGCAAGACCACGGCACTGCTGCATTCGGGCCTGCGCTTTCCGCTCGCCGAACGGCTGGGGCGCGACCCGCTCGCGGGCATCGGCGGCACGCGCCAATGCGATTGGTGGTTCAGCCAGGACGCCGTGTTCATCGACACGGCCGGACGCTATACGACCCAGGACAGCGACAGCGCTGCCGACGCCCGGGAATGGCAGCAGTTCCTCGGGCTGCTGCGCCGGCACCGCCCCGTGCAGCCGATCAATGGCGTGATCGTCAGCGTCAGCGTGCCCGACCTGCTGCAAGGCGGCGCGGAACTCGCGCGCCAGGCGGCTGCGATCGAGGCGCGCCTGGACGAACTGCGGCACGAGCTCGATCTCGCCTTTCCGATCTATCTGCTGGTGACCAAGGCCGACCTGCTCGCCGGATTCGTGGAGACCTTCGGTCATCTGGATGCCGCGCAACGCGAGCAGCTCTGGGGCCTGGTCTTCGACGCCGACGTGGCCGGCATCCCGCCCGACCTGGCGTCGCGCCTGGCCGATCTCGCGCAGCGCCTGGCGCGGCGCAGCCCCGAGGCGCTGCAGCGTGAACGGGTGGCGCAACGCCGCTTGCCGATCTATGCCTTTGCAGCACAGTTCGAGGCGCTGCTTCCCGCGCTCGACGGCTTCGTGCGCCAGGCCTTCGCCGGCATTGCCGCGCAACCGGCGCAGCGGCTGCGCTCGATCGCCCTGACGAGCGGCACCCAGGAGGGCAATCCGATCGACCAGGTGATCGGCGAGCTCGCACGCAGCCACGGGCTGGCGTTGCAGCCATTGCCGCGGCCTGACGCCGGCGGCAAGTCGTTCTTCCTGTTCTCGGTGCTCAAGCAGTTGGTGATCGCCGAGGCGCCGCTGGCGGGCCAGCGCTTGCAGCGGCTGCGCTGGCGTCGGCGCGCCGCCATCTTCGGCGCCGGCGTTGCAGGTCTCGCGTTGATCACCGCCTGTGCCCTGTGGTGGCAGAGCTTGCGTCGCAACCTCGACTATGTCGAGGCCGTGCGCACGCGCGTCGAGCAACTCACAGGGCGCATCGGCTCGCTCCAATCGGCGAGCCTGGAGCAGATGCTGCCGCTCTATTCGCTGCTCGAGCGTCTGGCAGCGAACGACGGCATCGACCCGGACGTGCCGCCCGCCGGCTTCGGCTTCGGGCTTTTCCATGGGCCGCGGCTGGCGCGCTCGGCTGAGCAGTCCTACCGCGAGATGCTCGATCGCAGTCTGGCGCCGCTCTTGATCGAACGCTTGCGCCGCGACCTGCGCGAGGCCGAGGACAGCGCGACGCGCTACGAGGCGCTGCGTGCCTCATTGATGCTCGCCAACCCGTCTCGGATGGTGCGCGGCGATTTGCGACGCTGGGTCGAGCAGACGCTGGATCAGGCCAGCGGCGCCGGCGAGCGCGCCGAATGGGCGCGCCATGCCGAAGCCCTGCTCGAGCGCAGCGGGCTGCCCGACGCGATGCGCGCCGATGAGGCCGGGGTGCGCACGGCGCGCAGCGCCCTGGCTGCGCTGCCGGTGGCGCAGCTGGTGCACGAGCGCCTGCTGCAGCGGGTTCCCGATGCCGAGCCGCCGCAGGATCTGCCGGCGCGCCTCGGCGCGGCCGGCGCCCTGGTGTTCGCAGCGTCGAGCGCCGGGCCGATGCCGCCGCATTCGAGCGCCGGCGACTGGCGGCGCAAGCTCGTGCCGGCGCTCGAGGCCAGCTTCGACGAACTCGCCGCCGAGGCCGACTGGGTGCTCGGCGACAGCGGCAGCGAAGTGCGGCGCCTGGGAAAGGATCGCGCCTGGCGCGACGACATCGGCACGCAGGTCGGCCAGCGCCAGGCCCAACGCGTGATCGCCGCCTGGTCGCGCCAACTGGATGCCCTGGCGCTGGCGCCCGCCACCCCTGCCGACGGCGCCGCGCGCGGCGCGGCAGAGCTCACCGCTCCCGATTCGCCGCTGCGCCGCCTCTTCACCCGCCTGGCCGACGAATTCAGCGCGACCGCCCAAGGCGGCAGCACGGCCGAGGCCGCCTTCGATACGGCCGTGCGGGCACGCTTCGGCGCCCTCGGCGACTACGCGGCAGGCGCCGGACCGCAAGCGCTGGACCACCTCGACGCGCTGGCCCGCGACCAGCACGACCCGAACGCCAATGCCGAGCTCGACGCGGCCTTGCGCGCCGAGGCTGCCCGCGCGCCGCCTGCGCTGCGCCAGGTCTACGCCGACCTCGGGGCACGGATGCGCCAGGGCCGCGGTGCCAAGCCGGGCTTCGACGCCGCGCTGGCCGAGCTCGCGCAGACCTGCAGCGCGTTGACGCGCGAGCGCTTTCCATTCGGCGCCAACGCCGCGCGCGACATGGCGCCGGCCGATTTCGCGCGCCTGTTCGGACCCGGTGGCCTGTTCGACGAGTTCCGGCGCGACCAGTTGAGCGAACGCGTCGATACCTCCAGCCGCCCGTGGAAGGCGCGCAGCACAACCGTCGACCCGGGCCACGCGGCGCCATTCGAGCAGGCGGCGGCCATCGGCACGCTGTTCTTCCCCGGGGACGCACCGCTGCCCGAGCTCAAGCTGCGCCTCACGCCGCAACGCATGGACGCCGAGTTGCTGCAATTCAGCATCGATGTCGACGGCCAGCTGCTGCGCTTCGAGAACGGCCCGCCACGCGCCAAGGAACTGGTCTGGCCAGGACCGGCTTCGACGCAGAAGGTGCTGATGCGTATCTTGCCGCCCGGCCCCACCGGCGTGGGCGTCGAGATCCATGAAGGCCCATTCGCATGGCTTCGGGTGCTGTTGCGCGGCGACTGGAAGGGCGCGCGCGGCGGCCCGGCCCGCATGGCCTTCGTCGTCGACACCCGCGCGCTCGACGTGGAGGCGAGCGCATCCGGCGCGCCCGACGCCGATATCTGGACACTGCAGGAGCTGGCGCGTTTTCGCTGCCCGCCAACGGCATGGTGAAATTGCCTTCGCGTCGCGTGTCCTGGTGGGGCAAGCTCCCCGCGCGCGGAGACTTCGTCGGC
>DASXKG010000186.1:0-9260 GCA_036496965.1 Variovorax sp. | reverse complement strand
CAAGGCGCTCATCAATTCGGACAAGGTCGACATGATCCTGACGACCTCGGCGCCGGAAACGGTCAATCCGGTGTCCGATGCCTGCGAGGGTGCTGGCGTGCCCTGCCTGTCGACGGTGGTGCCGTGGGAAGCCTGGTACTTCGGCCGCGGCGCCAAGCCGGGCCAGCCCTCGCCCTTCAAGTGGTCCTATCACTTCTCCTTCGGGGTCGACGAGTTCGCCAGGTGCTACGTGTCGCAGTGGGGTCAGTTGCCGACCAACAAGAAGGTGGGCGTGCTCTACCCCAATGACGCGGACGGCAACGCGATCCGCGCCAACCTGGCGCCGGCGCTGCAGAAGGCCGGCTTCACCATCATCGATGCCGGCCCCTATGAGGACGGCACCACCGACTACTCGGCCCAGATTGCCAAGTTCAAGGCCGAGAACTGCGAGATCTTCAACACCTTCCCGATTCCGCCGGACTTCGCCGCCTTCTGGCGCCAGGCTGCGCAGCAGGGCTACACCAAGATCGTCAAGATCTCCCAGATCGCCAAGACCGGGCTGTTCCCTTCCACCGTCGAGGCGCTGGGCACGCTGGGCACCAACCTGGCGAGCGGCTGCTATTGGCACAAGGAATTTCCGTACAAGTCGGCCCTGACCGGCGTGACGGGCACGCAGCTCGCCGACGGCTACGAGAAGACCGCGGGCAAGCAATGGAGCCAGCAGCTGGGCGCCTCGATGGCGCTGCTCGACGCCGGCTTCGAGGCGCTGAAGGCCAGCGGCAAGCCGAAGGACAAGGCCGCCGTCGCCAAGGCGCTCAGCACGCTGCAAGCCATCACGATGGTCGGCAAGGTCGACTTCACCAAGGGACCGGTGCCGAACGTCTCGCCCGCACCGATCATCGGCACGCAATGGATCAAGTCCGCCGCCGGCTCGAAGTTCAAGTTCGACTTCGTGATCACCGAGAACGCCACCGACCCCAATGTGCCGGTCGCTGCCAAGCTGCGTCCCTTCAACAGTTGAGAACGGGCCGCTGCAGCGCGCCATGACGGCTCTGGCTTCGCTCTTGTCGGCGCGCGGGCTGCGCAAGAACTACGGTGCGTTGGTGGTCCTCGACGGCGTCGATTTCGAAGTTCGGCGCGGCGACGCTGTCGGCATCGTCGGGCCGAACGGCGCCGGCAAGACCACCTTGCTGAGCGTGCTGTCCGGCTCGCAGGGCGCCAGCGCCGGCACGATCGGGTTCAAGGGGCAGGAGGTGTCGGGGCTGGACGCGGCGCGCCGCTGCCGGCTCGGCATCGCGCGCACGCACCAGGTGCCGCAGCCTTTCAGCGGCATGACGGTGTTCGAGAATGTCTTCACGGCGGCCACCCATGGCGGTGGCTTTCGGCGCGACGAGGCCTATGCGCGCTGCATCGACGCGATCGAGCTGTGCGGCATGGGATCGGTCGCCAACCGCCGCGCCGAAACGCTCGGGCTGCTCGATCGCAAGCGCCTCGAGCTCACCCGCGCGCTGACCACCAACCCGCAGGTGCTGCTGCTCGACGAGATCGGCGGGGGCCTGACCGACGGCGAGGCCGCGGAGCTGGTGCAGACCATCCGCGTGCTCCACGAGCGCGACATCGCCATCGTCTGGATCGAGCACATCGTGCATGTGCTGCTGCAGGTCGCCCGGCGCCTGGTGTGCATGGACGCCGGCCGCGTGATCGCCGAGGGCGAGCCGCAGGAGGTGCTCGCCAACGCCAGCGTGGTGGATGCCTACCTCGGAGGCGGGCGATGAGCCTGCTGCGCATCGAGAACCTCGAGGCCCGGCATGGCCTGCTGTCCGCCGTGCGCGGCATCAGCCTCGACATCGCCGAGGGCGAGACGCTGGCGCTGGTCGGCGCCAACGGCGCCGGCAAGACCACGCTGTTGCGCACGCTGGCCGGCGTGCATCCGGTGGCGGCCGGACGCATCTGGTTCGACGGCCAGGACCTGAGCGCGGTGCCGGCGCACCGGCGCGCCGCGGCCGGCCTGGCCCTGGTGCCCGAAGGCCGGCACCTGTTCCCGGCCATGACGGTCGAGGAGAACCTGCTGGTGGCCCGTTCGACCGGGCGCGACGGCGCCTGGAACCTGGCCACCGTGCTCGACGCCTTTCCCCAGCTCAAGCCCAAGCTGAAGGCCACGGCCGGCACCTTGTCCGGCGGCCAGCAGCAGGCTACCGCGATCGGCCGCGCCCTGATGACCAACCCGCGGCTGCTGCTGCTCGACGAGGTGTCGCTCGGCCTGTCGCCGCTGGCGGTGCAAGGCGTGTACGACTCGCTGCGCACCCTGATCGGCAAGGACCCCGCGCGCGGCACCACGGTGGTGCTGGTCGAGCAGGACCTGCAGCGCATCTTCGAGGTGGCGGACCGCATCGTCTGCATGCTGGAAGGCCGCATCGTCGCCATCGGACGCTCGAACGAAATGACGCGCGAACAGGTCATGGCCTCCTACTTCGGCCACCGCGACCCGGTCGCGGCCAGGACCGGCACACCGTGATCTGGCTCAACCAGATCATCCAGGGCGTGCTGCTCGGCGGCTACTACGCGCTGCTGGCCTGCGGCCTGTCCTTCATGTTCGGGGTGATGCGCATCATCAATCTGGTGCACGGCAGCCTGGCGGTGCTGTCGGCCTATCTGCTGTTCCTGCTGGCAGACCGGTTCGACATCCATCCGCTGCTGGGCCTCGCCGCCGTGGTGCCCGTGATGGCGCTGCTCGGCTGGGTATTGCACCGACTGGTGCTCGAGCGCAGCGCGCGCGCCGGCGCCCTGCTGCCGCTGCTCAGCACCTTCGGGCTGGCGACAGTGCTCGACAACTCGATGTTCCAGGTCTTCGGCGCCGACACCCGCTCGCTGGCGCCCTACATCGACACCTTGAGCTACGAGAGCTGGACGCTGCCCGGCGGCATCATCGTCGGCGAGCTGTCCCTGCTCACGCTGGCGGTCGCGGTGGCGCTGCTCTGCGGCCTGCACTTGATGCTGGCGCGCACGGCGCTCGGCCGGCGCATTCGCGCCGCTTCGCAGGATGCGGACACGGCACAGCTGGTGGGCGTCAACGCCCGCTCCGTCTACGCCGCCTCGACCGCGATCGCGCTGGCGACGGTGGCCGTGGCCGGCGCCTTCATGGCCATGCGCGCGACCTTCGATCCGTACAGCGGGCCCCTGCAGCTGATCTTCGCCTTCGAGGCGGTGGTCATCGGCGGCGCCGGCTCGCTGTGGGGCACGCTGGTGGGCGGCATCGTGCTGGGTGTGGCGCAGAGCATCGGGGCGCAGATCCATCCGCAGGGCTTCCTGATCGCGGGCCATGTCGTTTTCCTGGCGGTCCTGCTCGCGCGCATGGTGGCGCAAGGCGGCATTCGCCAGTGGTTCCGCTCTTCGCGCCCGGGCGCTTCCACGCCATGATCTCTTCTACCGACGCTGCTGCCCGCGTCACGCGCTGGACGAGGCCCTCGATCGCGGCCGTCACGCTGATGCTGGCCGTCCAGCTGCTGCTGGCTGCCGGCCCCTTGTTCATGTCGGCCGAAGTGGTCGACCGGCTGACCACGCTCTTCATCTACGGCATCCTGGCGCTGATGTGGAATGCGCTGGCGGGCTATGCCGGCCTGCTCTCCGTCGGGCAGCAGGCCTTCTTCGGGCTCGGCGCCTATGCCGCGGTGCGCCTGGCCGATCTCGGCGTGGGCCCTTATGTCGCGCTGCTGCTGGGGGCGGTGCTGGTGGGCATCCTGGCCCTGCCGATGTCGAGCTTTCTCCTCAAGCTCAAGGGCGGCGAGTTCGCGATCGGCATGTGGGTGGTGGCCGAACTGGCCCATCTGCTGGTCAACCTCGACACGCTGATCCAGGGCGAGACCGGCACCTCGCTGATCGCCCTGCAGCGCTTGCCCGCCGACGATCGCCGCGCCTACACCTACTGGGCTGCGCTCGGCACGATGGCGGTGCTCGGCTGGCTGGTCTTCGTCCTGCTGCGCGGCAAGATGGGGACCGCCGCCCAGGCCATCCGCGACAACGAGGAAGCTGCCGCCTCGGTGGGGGTGCGGGTGCTGTTCTCGAAGCGCTTGATCTTCGTGCTCTCGGCCTTCGGCTGTGCGGCGGCCGGCGCGCTGTGGGTCGCGAGCTCGATCAACTTCCAGCCCAAGACCTATTTCAGCGTGCAATGGACCGCCTACATGATCTTCATGGTGCTGGTGGGCGGCATCGGCACCTACGAGGGGCCGATCCTGGGCGCGGTGCTTTTCTTCAGCATCGAATCCCTGTTCGGCGGCACCGGCGTGATCTACCTGATCGGCCTGGGCGCGACGGCGCTGCTGTTCGCCCTGCTGCTGCCGCGCGGCATCTGGGGCGAGATCGAGCGCCGGCTCGGCCTCCAGCTGCTGCCGGTGGGGTATCGGCTGGGTGGTGGAAATCCGGCTCCCGGCGGGCCAGCCGATCCGATCGCCAAGCCCTGACCGGCCTAGCGAAGGAACCAACCATCGCCTTGCAGACAGCGCAGCGCTAGTGCCGCTTGCGTGCGAAGGCCTCGACACGGCGCGCCGTGTCCTCGTCGGCGAAGCAGCGCAAGGCCGCCTGCCGCTCTTGGTCCAGCGCGGATTCCAGTTGGGCGCCGAGTTGGGCGCTCACCACCCGCTTGAGCTCGGAGGTCGCCAGCGAGGATCGCGCGGCCACTTGCTGCGCCAGTTCGATCGCCGTGGCCAGCATCCTGTCCAGTGGCACCACGCGATTGACGATACCGAGCGCCTTCAGCGCTTGCGCATCCTGCCTTTCGCCGAGCACGATGAGCTCCATCGCCCGCTGCCAGCCGACGGCCCGGGGCAGCAGGTGGGTGAGGCCGCCGGTCACGAAATGGCCCAGCCCCATCTCGGGGAAGAAGCCGACCAGGTCGTCAGCCGCCACCACCATGTCGCAGTTCAACACCCATTCGAAGCCGGCGCCCACCGCCCAGCCATGCACCGCGCCGATCACCAGCTTGGGGCCCAGCATGATGTCGCGCGTGATCTGCTGGACGCGCCGGCCCATGTCGTCGATCGAGTCGCTGCTGGCCGACTGCTCGGCGTAGGCCTTCAGATCGTCGCCGGCGCAGAAGGCGCGGCCGGCGCCGGTGAGCACGATCACGCGCGTCTGCGCATCGCCCTGTGCGGCCACCAGCACGCGATGCAGTTCCGCCAGCAGTGCCGCATCGATCGCATTCAGCCGCCCGGGGCGGTTCAGCGTGACGATGCTGACCGGGCCCTGGGCGGCCAGCGTGACACAGGGTGGTGGGTTGCCTGTTTCCATGTCAGCTCGTGGCGTTGTGACGGTCAACAAGGATCCAGGCGCAAAGCGCAATGCCCACCAGGTACAACAACCAGGTCTGGGGAACCGCATAGGGATAGAGCATCAGTGCCACGCCGAGCCATTTGCCGCGTGGCCGGGCGGCTCGCTTTCCCCAGCGGTAGGCGACGATGCCGATCACGCCGAACAGGATCGTGCCGAAGATGTAGGCCGGGCTCGGAAGCTCGAGGCCGAGAGATTGCAAGGTCTGCAGGGTGTCCATGGGCGCGACGGTCAAGCCGGTGTCAATATCAGCAGTATCAGGCCTACCAGAGTCTCGCGAGCGGAAGCACCACGCCGGTGAACACCGAGTTGGTCGCGGGATTCGACTTCACGGTGCGCGCGACGCCCAGGTCGAATGTCAGGCGCTTGCTCGGACTGAAGGTCAGCGCGACCAGAAATTGCAAGCTGGCATCGGCGCCGTCGCGGTGCGTGCCCGAGACTTCGCCGGTCACGCCGAAATGCTCGGACAGCGCGGTGGAGAACGCGGTCGCTGCGTTGAGCTGCGTGCGCGCGCTGCCGGGGTCGATCCGGCCCAACTGCGTGGCGCCGAAGTTGGCATCCATGTGCACCGGACCGAAGTCGCGGCTGTAGATGCCGGTGACGGTGTAGTCGGCCTTGCCGCTGCCGATGACGTCGTTGGCGGTCGGCAGCTTCACTTCCAGCTCCATGCCGAAGGCGCTCGCGCTGTCGACGATCCAGGCGCGCTTGAGGGTGAGGTTGGTGTCGCCCGAGCCCTCCGCGCGGCCGCCGTCCTGCTGCATCCACACATAGGCGTCGCCCCCGATGAGCAGGCCCCACTCGTCGTTGAAGGCCAGCTTCAGCAGGTAGGGCGGGCTGGTTCGATTCGCCCCGCTGCCGCTCGTGCGCTGGCCGCCGAGCTCGAGTTCGAGCTGGCCCGGGGCGGGCAGTTGCGCCGGGTCGGAGACCGTGGGCCGATAGGGCGTGATGGGTGGGCCTTCGGCATCGCCGTCGTCGGCGTGCGCGACCGTTGCCAGAACCGCCGTGGCCGTGGCCATGGCCAGCGCCAGCGTGCGAACGAACCGGGGCGGAACGAGGGATGTCAAGCGCGCGAATCTCCGGGCCCGAGTATCGACGGGGCGGCATCCGGGTAATCCTTGATACGCAAGCCGACCAAAATTGCATACAGTTGTTGCATACCAGTTTGCGTTCAACTCTCCGGACGCACTGCGCTGGCAGGCCTGTACCCGATCGCAAGACGCCAAGGAGCCGCCATGGAAATCCGCAATCCCTCGCCCGGCCTCTACAACGAGGACCTGGCCCCTGCCAAGCAGCGCAACTGGGGCGCCTTCAGCATCTTCAATGTCTGGACCTCCGACGTGCACAGCCTGTGGGGCTATTACCTCGCGGCCAGCCTGTTCCTGCTGTGCGGGAGCTTCACCAACTTCCTGCTCGCGATCGGCCTCAGCTCGCTGGTGATCTTCGCGCTGATGAACCTGATCGGCTTTGCCGGCGAAAAGACCGGCGTGCCCTACCCCGTGCTGGCGCGCGCCTCTTTCGGCGTCTGGGGCGCCAACCTGGCGGCCCTGGTGCGCGCGGTGGTGGCCTGCTTCTGGTACGGCGCGCAGACCGCGGCCGCCTCGAGCGCCGTGGTGGCCTTGCTGATCCGCAGCGACACCCTGCTGGCCTTCCACCAGAACAGCCACTGGCTCGGCCATTCGGGGCTGGAGGTGATCTGCTACCTGGTGATCTGGGCGCTGCAGCTGCTCATCATCCAGCGCGGCATGGAGACGGTGCGCAAGTTCCAGGACTGGGCCGGACCGGCCGTCTGGGTGATGATGCTGCTGCTGGCCATCGGCCTGTGCATCAAGGCCGGCGGCTTCAGCTTCGAGCACGGCATTCCGATGCAAAGACTGCTCGAGAAGACCCGGGAGGCCGGCGTCAGCGGCGAGCCCGGCTCCTTCTGGGCGCTGATGGCGGTGGGCGCGACCTGGATCACCTACTTCGCCGCGCTCTACTTGAACTTCTGCGACTTCTCGCGCTATGCCAAGAACCGCGACGCCGTCAAGAAGGGCAACCTGTGGGGCCTGCCGGTCAACTTGATCGCCTTCTCCTTCGTGGCCGGCATCACGACCATCGCCGCCTTCAAGGTGTACGGCGAGGTGCTGCTCCACCCCGAACAGATCTCGGCCAAGTTCGACAGCTGGGTGCTGGCGCTCATCGCGGCGCTGACCTTCGCCGTCGCCACGCTGGGCATTAACGTGGTGGCCAATTTCGTCTCGGCGGCGTTCGACATTTCCAACGTGTTCCCCAAGCAGATCAGCTTCAGGAAGGGCGGCTACATCGCCGCGGCCATCGCGCTGGTGCTCTATCCGTTCGCGCCGTGGGAAGGCAACGCCGCGCACTTCGTCAACGCCATCGGCGCCACGATGGGCCCGCTGCTGGGGATCATCCTGGTGGACTACTATCTGGTGGCCAAGGGCAACATCAACGTCGCGGCGCTCTATGAGGAGCACGGCGAGTACCGCTACGAAGGCGGCTGGAACGTCAACGCGCTGGCCGCCGTGGCGGTCGGCAGCGTGTTTTCGACCTTCCTGCCCAACCTCACCAACCTGCTGCCGGTCTGGTGGAATACCTATGGCTGGTTCTTCGGCGTGGTGATCGGCGGCGGCATGTACCTGATCATGGCGACGCTGCGGCCGCGTACCGCGATCGCCCCGACCCGCGCTTAAGGGTCTTGTTGGCGCGATGCTCATGGACTTCCGACATGACCCTACCCAATCCAGCCCAGGAGGTGTCGGTCAAAACACCCGACCCTCGCCTGTCGACGCTCAGTCACATACAGATCGCGTCGCTGTGGTTTGCGCTCTTTGCCCAATGGATGACGGTCGTTCCGGTGCTCGTGCCGGCACAGGTTGCCGAAATGCTAGGACGCGATGCCGCGGTAAAGGAAGGCGTGGCCGGCTCCGTGATTGCGGCTGGCGCATTCATTGCGATGGTCGTGGCACCGCTGGCCGGGGCGCTGTCGGATCGCTGCTCTGCAAAACATGGGCGTCGGCGACCGTTTCTCGTCGTCGGCGTGTTCGGCACCTCGGTCGCACTGATATGGCTTGCATCGTTCAACGGTGCAGGGAGCGTGGGGTTGTACACGCTCGCGTTCCTGCATCTTCAATTCTGGTGGAACTGGGCGGCGGGCCCCTACGCCGGGCTGGTACCCGATGTCGTGCCGAAACCGGAAGCCAGCCGCGCGAGCGCGTGGCTCAACGTGATGACCGTGCTCGGCACCATCACCGGCAACGTGGTGCTCGTCGCGCTGTATTCTCCGCGTCGCGTGTATCCCGCGGTCGCCACGTTCATCGCGATCATGCTGCTCTGCCTTTGGCTGACGCTGCGCGGCGCACGCGAGCCGACGCCTGCCGGATCCCGCGAGCGGTTCGAACTCTTCGCGTTCATCCGCTCGTTCTATCTTGATCCACGCGTGCACCGGAACTTCTACTGGGTGCTGGTCACCCGCCTGTTCGGGAACATGGGAATCTGGTCGATCTTCACCTTCATGTTGTACTACCTGCAGGACGTGATAGGCATTCGTCATCCGACCAGTCTCCTGAATGCGCTGCTTGGCGTCGGCGTGGTGCTGGCGATCCCGGCAAGCCTGCTGGGCGCCAGGCTCGCCGACCACCACGGCGTCGTTCCCGTCGTCCGCCTGAGCAGCTGGATCATGGCCGGGGCTGCGATCGGTTTTGTCCTGCTGGCGCTGCATCCGAACGTCTTGCTGGTGATCCCGGTCGGGTTGGTTTTCTGCGTCGCTTACGGCACCTATCAGGCCGTCGACTGGGCACTTGCGCTGCAGGTGTTGCCAGACGACGCGTCCGCCGGCAAGGACATGGGCATCTGGCAGGTGTCGATGGTGCTGCCGCAGATCCTCGGTCCTGCCGCGACCGGGTGGATGCTTTCATGGGTCAAGGGGTTTGCCGGCGCCGGCCCCGCTTACGTTGCCGCGT
>DASXKG010000185.1:0-3141 GCA_036496965.1 Variovorax sp. | reverse complement strand
GGGCAGGAACAGCGGCGCCTGCGCACGCCGCCCGGCATCGAGGGTGGCGGCCGCTTCCAGCAAAGTAGGCTCGTCGGCGAAGCCGAAGCAGCGCGCGGCCCAGCTCACGGCGCTCGAGGCCGACAGCATCACCGACATCTGGTGCCAGCGGCCGGGCAGGGCGTGGCAGAAGGCATGCACCGCGCGCGCCGGATTCGGCTCGAACTGCGCGCCGCAGACGAAGATCACGCCCGACGTGCCAAGGGACACGAAGCCCGCGCCCGGGGCCGTCAGGCCCATGCCGACGGCGCTGGCCGCGTTGTCGCCGCCGCCGCCCGCGATCGGTACCTCGGCCGGCAGGCCCCAGCGGGCGGCCAGCTCGGGCTTCAGGCGGCCGGCCGCGGCGCTGCCCTCGACCAGCCGAGGCATCTGCGCGCGCGTGAGGCCGCAGGCCGCCAGCAGGCCGTCCGACCATTCGCGCGCGCCCACGTCGAGCCAGAGCGTGCCCGAGGCGTCCGACATGTCGCTGGCCCGTGTCCCGCTCAGCCTGAAGCGCAGCCAATCCTTGGGCAGCAGCACGCAGGCCGTGCGCGCGAACAGCGCGGGCTCGTGCTCGCGCATCCACAGCAGCTTGGGGGCGGTGAATCCGGGCATGGCGATGTTGCCGGTGATGGCGCTCAGATGCGGAACCCGGGCCTGGAGCGCCTCGCACTGGACTGCACTGCGGCCGTCGTTCCAGAGGATCGCCGGTCGCAGCACCTCGCCTGCCGCGTCGATGGCGACCGCGCCGTGCATCTGCCCGGACAGGCCGATGGCGCGCAGCGCGGCCAATGCCGGCGCATGGTCGCGTTGCAGCGCTGCCATCAGCGACTCGAGCGCCTGCCACCATTGCGAGGGCGACTGCTCGGACCACAGCGGCCGCGGCCGGCTCAGCGTCAGCGGCGCGCGCGCCAGCGCCACGATGCGGTGCTCGCGGTCGAGCAGCAGTGCCTTCAGCTCCGAGGTTCCGAGATCGAGCCCCAGGTACATGTCAGTGTTCGGTTGAATGTCATACGCCGAACCGGCTGTCGGCCTGGCGCCTGAACTCGGTCGGTGTCATGCCCTTGAGCTCGAGGAAGCGGCGATTGAAGTTCGCGACATTGTTGAAGCCCACCTGATAGCAGATATCGGTCACGAAGTGATCGGTCTGCATCAGCAGGTGGCAGGCGCTGTTGATGCGCACGCGGTTGACGAAGTCGGTGAAGCTGTTGCCGGTGGAGCGCTTGAAGAAACGGCTGAAACGGCTTTCGCTCATGCCCAGCTCGGTGGCGATCTCGGCCATCGCCACCGGCTCGGCCAGGTTGGCGGTGATGCGGTTGACGATGACGTTGATCTGGTCCACCTCGGTGTCGCCTTCGACGCCCTGCATCTGCACGTTCGACAGCAGCCGGTAGTCGGCGCAATGGGCGAGTTCGGCCAGGTACTCGAGAAAGATCGCCAGCCGCTGCAGGCCGTGCGAGGCCTTGATCGCGTCCCAGTGCGCCGGCGCGCGTTCCTCGAAGCCGAAGAATTCGATGCCGTGGCGCGCCCGCCCGAGCAGCTGCAAGGCTTCGCGCAGTTCGGGGATCTCCGCGGCCGCGCGCTCGATCGGGTCATGCCGGAACTGGATCACCCGGTCGCGGCCTGCCGCGCCGCCGGCGGGCGCGTCCAGCGAGATCCAGTTGTGCGGCAGGCGCGGTCCGCACAGCACCAGGTGGCCGGGCTTGAACGGGCCGATCCAGTCGCCGACGAAGGCGCGGCCCGAGGTCTCGGTGATCAGGTGCAGCTCGTACTCTTCATGGAAATGCCAGCGCACCAGCGGACTCGGAAAGCCGTGGGCCAGGCAGCGCACCAGCCCGGCTTCCTCGGGCGCCTCGTAGCCCAGCGAGGGCGAGCGCGCGATCTCCCGTTCGAGTTCCGGTTTTCGGTCGCGCGGCAGATGTCGTTGTCGCATCGATGTCATGGAAGTGGTCCTTCTCATGCAGCTTCAGCTCATGACGTTACCACCGTCGACATTCAGCGTTTGCGCGGTGACATAGCGTGCCTCGTCGCTGGCCAGGAAGACGGCGACACCTGCGATGTCGTCCGGCTGGCCCATGCGTCCGAGCGGCACCTCCAGCCCGACCTGGCGCTTTTTCTGGCCCGGCTGGAGCTGCTGGTATTTCGCGAACAGGCCATCGACCTTCTCCCACATCGGCGTGTCGACGACGCCGGGGGCTATCGCATTGACGCGGATGCCGTGCGGCGCCATCGCCAGCGCCGCGCTCTGTGTGTAGCTGATGACGGCGGCCTTGGTGGCGCAGTAGTGCGACACCAGCGCCTCGCCGCGCCGGCCGGCCTGCGAGGCCATGTTGATCACCGAGCCGCCCTGCACGCCGGCGTCGATCATGTGCCGCAGTACGCGCTGCATGACGAAGAACATGCCTTTCACGTTGACGGCGAACAGGCGGTCGAAGGAGGCCTCGTCGCTCTCGAGCAGCGGTGCCATGTCGAACAGCGCCGCGTTGTTGACCAGGATATGGATGGGACCGTGCGCCGCCTGAGCACGCTCCAGCAGCCGGCTCACCGACGCGGGGTCGGTGACATCCGCCGCCACGTACGCCAGCGCCGCCGGGTATTGCGCCTCCAGTCGCGCCACGTCGGCAGAGGCCTGCGCCGCGCGGTCGGCCAGCGTGCAGCATGCGCCTTCGGCCAGGCAGGCCTGGGCGATGGCCAGTCCGATCCCGCCGCCCGCGCCGGTGATCAGCACATGGCGCCCGCCCAATCGACTGCTCATGGGGGGCTCACCTTGGCGGCTGCCACGAAGGCCGCCACGCGCAAGCCGGCCTTGCGCATCGCATCGACCAGCCGGGGATCGCCGGCCGCGCTGCCCCAGAGGCCCTGGTCGGCAGCCAGCGCGAGCGCCGGATCGGCGGCGCTGCAGATCGCATGCGCCGCGTTCTCGTCCATGCCCTGGTCCTGGTAGGCATAGGGGAGCTGGCCCTGGTGCCAGCGCTGCAGGAAGGCGAGGAAGAGCGCCGGCAGCATGGCCACGCTGTCGATGGCCTGGCCCTGCGCCAGCCGTTCGCGCACCGTGGGCGCGATGAAGCCCGGGATCTTCGAGAAGCCGTCCATCGCCACGCGCTGGTTGGTGTCGCGAATGGC
>DASXKG010000184.1:0-4811 GCA_036496965.1 Variovorax sp. | reverse complement strand
GGTCACGGTGACGCCTGCCGATGCCGTGAGGAAGCTGCCGACCTTCAGGTGCTCCTGCACATGGCGGCTGTACTGGAAGGGCACCCGGTAGGCCGACGTGAACTGCAGGTCGGACAGCCCGGCCTGGGTACGCTGCGTCAGCTTCACCGTTTGCGCGTAGCGCGCCCGAAACTGGGAACTCAGCCGGGCGAAGCCGGCCCGGCGCGCGGCCACCACTTCGGGTGGCGCGTCGTCGGACTGGAAGAAGCGCAGGTCGTCGTAGGCATAGCCCGGCACCAGCGCCGCCACGCGGCGGGCCATGCGCGCATGGCCCGTCAGCGACGGATGCTTGGCCTGCGACAACTCGAGCCGGCGCTTGGCCAGGGGCAGGGAAATGGCAAGGATGGCAAGGCCGATGCCGGTCAGTGTGAAGGTCGGGTTCATGTTTCCAATGCTTTGGCGATTTCCACGATGTACCACCTCACCTTGACAAGCGCATGAATCTCGCTCTTCTTCGCGACCGCCTGCTGCAGCAGGAGGACCTCAACTTCCTGCTGACCAACCGCTTGCCGCGCATCGCGCTGACGCGCTTCATGGGATGGTTCAGCCAGATCCGGCAGCCCTGGATCGCCGCGCTGTCGATCTCGGTCTGGCGCCTGTTCACCGAACTGGACCTGAGCGATGCGCGCAAGAAGCATTTCGACAGCCTGCACGACTGCTTCACCCGCGAACTGGTCACGGGGGCACGCCTCGTGGATGAGGACCCGTCGGTGCTCGCCAGTCCCTGCGACGGGATCGTCGGCGCCTGCGGCGCGGTGCAGGGCACCGAGGTCTTCCAGGCCAAGGGCTTTCCGTACCGGCTGCGCGAACTCTTCGGCGACGCCGAGCTGGCCGAGTTCTATCGCGACGGCTGCTACGCGACCTTGCGCCTGACCTCCAGCATGTACCACCGCTTCCACGCGCCGCACGATGGCCGCGTCGAGCACGTGAGCTACATCTCCGGCGACACCTGGAACGTCAACCCGGTGGCGCTGGCGCGCGTCGAGCGGCTGTTCTGCCGCAACGAGCGGGCACTGATCCGGACCCGGCTGGACGCGGGCGGCCATCGGGTCACGCTGGTGCCGGTGGCGGCCATCCTGGTGGCCAGTATCCGGCTGCATTTCATCGACGTGCTGCTGCACCTGCGCTGGCGCGGGCCGAACCAGATCGCCTGCGATGCGCAGTTTGCCAAGGGCCAGGAACTGGGCTGGTTCCAGCATGGCTCGACGATCCTGGTCTTCGCCCCGAAGGGCTTCGCACTCTCCGCCGGCATCGCCCCGGGTGCGCGCGTGCGCGTGGGCCAGCGGCTGATGGATCTGCCGGGTTCACGACCTTGTCATGCGGGCGCGGCAGACTGTTCGGTTGATCCCGCAATCCCGGCTGACATGATCTCGCCATGAACAAGTTCTTCCTCTCAGCAATCGCCGCCGGCCTGGCGGCGCTGCCCGCGGCCGCTGCCGAACCGGTGCACAACGTGATCCTGTTCGTCGCGGATGGACTGCGCCACGGCATCGTCAACGAACAGACCGCGCCGACCATGAGCCAGGTCATGCGCCAGGGCGTGGCCTTCAGCAACAGCTATGCGATGTTCCCGACCTTCACCACGGCCAATGCCTCGGCGATGGCGACCGGCCACTACCTGGGCGACACCGGGGATTTCAGCAACACCATCTACACCGGCAAGGAAGCGCTGACGGCGGCCAAGGGCAGCGTCACGCCCTTCCTCGAGGCGGATCCGATCCTGGGCGAGATCGACCAGCGATTCAACGGCAACTACCTCAACGAGGAGACCGTGCTGGCACTGGCCCGCGCGGCGGGTTACAACACGGCCGCGATCGGCAAGCAGGGTCCGATACTGATCATGGACCATACCGACCGGGGCCAGAACTCGATCATCATCGACGATTCGACCGGGCGTCCGGCGGGCGTGCCGTTGTCGGCCGCGATGCAGGACGCGATGAAAGCTGCCGGCCTCGGACTCGAAGCGCCCACCCGCGGCGCCAATGGCGCCTCGGGCAATTCGACCACGCCCGGCACCCTGTCTGCCAACGTCAACCAGCAAGCCTATTTCGTCGCGGCCACCACCACGGTGGTGCTGCCGATGTTCAAGAAGCAGGACAAGCCCTTCGTGCTGGTGTTCTGGTCGCGCGATCCGGATGGAACGCAGCACAACCAGGGCGACAGCCTGTTGCACCTCACCCCGGGCATCAACGGCCCGACCTCGCTGGCGTCGGTGCGCAACGTCGACAACAACCTGGCCTCGATCCTGTCGTCCCTGAAATCGCAGGGCCTGGATACGACCACCGACGTGATCGTGACCTCCGACCACGGCTTCTCGACCATCTCCAAGCAAAGCCAGACCAGCCTCGCCGCCAAGGCCAGCTATACCGACGTGCCGTCCGGCCTGCTGCCGGTCGGCTTCGTGGCGCTCGACCTGGCCGGCGCCCTGCAGCTGCCGTTGTTCGACCCCGACAAGGGCAATGCACCGGTCGCCGCGGGCTCGCATTCGGCCGCCGGCAACGGCCTGATCGGCCAGGATGCTGCCAATCCCAGCGTCGTGGTGGCCGCCAACGGCGGCTCCGACCTGGTCTATCTGCCCGGCAGCGACAGCGCGGCCATGGCGCCCAAGGTGATCGAGGCGCTGCTCGCCCAGGACTACGTCAGCGGCCTCTTCGTCGACGACTCGCTGGGCAAGTTTGCCGGCACCCTGCCGCTGTCGGCGATCAACCTGAGCGGCAAGGCCGCCACGCCCACGCCCTCGATCGTGGTGAACTTCAAGTCTTTCCATGTCGAGAGTCCCACCTGCCCGACCTACCTGACCTGCACGGTCGAGGTGGCCGACACCGGGCTGCAGCAAGGCCAGGGCATGCACGGCAGCTTCAGCCGGGCCGACACCTTCAATTTCATGGCGGCGATCGGGCCGTCGTTCAAGCGTGGCTACGTGGACCCGATGCCGGTCAGCAACGCGGACATCGGCCAGACCATCGCCCGGCTGATGAACCTGCCCATCGACAGCTCGCGTCGGGGAGTGCTGATCGGCCGCGTGCTCGACGAAGCCGCGCCGGGTGGCCGCGAGGTGCAGCCAGCGCACGGGCAAATCGTCTCGAGCCCGTCGCCGAGCAGCGGCCTGAAGACCATCGTTCACTACCAGCAAGTCGGCAGCACGCGCTACTTCGGCGCGGCCGGCTTCGCCGGACGGACGGTCGGCCTCGACGCCGCCGGGCGCCCCGAGCAGCTGAACGACAGCCACAACAAGGTGGCGCCCCCGGCAGCCAAGCTGGCGCCCGAGGGCCGCGCCGCCCGGCGCGCCGGGGTCGAGCCGAGCTGAGCGCTCGACTTGACAAAGAATCTTCATCCACTGATGCTCGCTTTCACCTGTTGATTCGCGGGCGGCGCGATCCAGGCGTGCTCGATTCGTTCTGCCGTGAAGACGGCGTTGCGTGGGCGCAGCCGTTGCGGCTCGACGATCGAGAAGAACAAATGGCAACCACCCCTTCGCACGACCTGAAGCTCTCGCTCGGCGCACTGACCGCGCTGCTCCTGCTGCTGCCGCTGCCGGCCCTGGCGCAATCAACCAACACCACCCGCCAGGCGGTCAACGTGCGGGCCGGTCCCGATCGGGCCTTCCCGGTCGTGAACTGGCTGCCCGCGCGAAGCTCGGTGCGGGTCTTCGGCTGCACCTCGGGTCGGCGCTGGTGCGACATCTCAGCGGGCCGGACCCGCGGCTGGGTCGACGCCAGGTATCTCTCGAATTCGGTGCGGCACGCGCCGATCGTGAACTTCTCGGTGGCCTCGTACTGGGACCGGCACTACCGCGGCCGGCCCTGGGATTCGAACCGCAACCAATGGTCCAACTGGGGTTCGCCGTCGTTCCGGCCGCCGCAGCCGCCGCCTTTCCGTCCGCCAGGCCCGGTGCCGATCCGGCCGCTGAACTGAAGACGATCCATCCCACCCGTTGAGCCCACCATGCGACGCTATCTCTACATCGCCCTGATCGTCATCTTCACGGCGCTCGTGATCCTCTTCAAGGTCCAGAACCTGGAAACGGCGACGGTCTCGCTGTTCTCGATGAGCGTGACGCTTCCGGTGTCGTTGCTGGTCTTCGTCATCTATGTGCTCGGCATGTTCACGGGCGGCTTCATGCTGAGCCTGCTGCGCAGCTGGGCGCGCGGCGCCACGCGCCGGCCCTGAGGGTCGGGCCTATTTATTTATCAACGAAGGACGCTATGCAACACATGAGCAATTTCTGGGACTTCATCCTGCTGATTCTTTCGACCGGCGTGATGATTGCGTACCTGCTGATCCTGTTCCAGATCGTGGTCGACCTGTTCCGCGACCACGAGCTCGGCGGCGGCTGGAAGGCGCTGTGGATCATCGGCCTGATCGCCATTCCGGGGCTGACGGCGATCCTCTACATCATCGGCCGCGGCCGCGGCATGGCCCAGCGCCAGCGCGCCAGCATGCAGCGCGCCAAGGACGACACCGACGCCTACATCCGAAACGTCGCCGGCAAGTCGCCGGGCGAGCAGATCGCCGATGCCAAGACGTTGCTCGATGCGGGCACCATCACGCCGGATGAGTTCGCGCGGCTGAAGGCCAAGGCCCTGGCCTGAGCCGGAGCCTGGCTGGCTAAAGCTGATCCTCCGGCACCAGCGGACGCAGGATCAGCTCTTCCAGGATGTTGAGCGGCGACAGGCCCGGCTCCGCGTCGGTGGCCTGGTCGTCGTCCCCGTTCGGCGGCACAGGCAAGGCCGGCCTTCGGCGACTCGAGCAGCACCTGATAGGCCTCGGTC
>DASXKG010000183.1:0-4625 GCA_036496965.1 Variovorax sp. | reverse complement strand
GCCGGACACGCCCTGGATCGACCTCTTCGGCCTGTTGCTGACGCTGCTGCTGTCGATCGCGGCGGCCGCGCTGCTGTACCGATGGGTGGAATGCCGTCCCGTCACCTGGCGCGTCGTGCTCGCGTTGTTCGCGGGCCTGCTGGCCTGTGGTGCGCTAGTGCTTTGAGCGCGGCCCGGTGCGCTGGTAGGCCGCTGCGTATTTCTCGCCCAGCACCTTGGACGAATTGAGCGCCTGGTGGAAGTCGAAGAAGGTCCGGCCTTCCTCGGCCACCGCCTCGGGGTTGGCGAACCAGAACTGCAGCGCATCCGCCAGCGCCTCGGCCTTGCCGTAGGGCAGGCCGTTGGGCAGCGCGCGATTCGGCGGCAGGCAGTCGCGCGAGCCGTCGACGTCGGTCAGCAGCGAGGCGCGGCCCGCGGCCGCGGCCTCGATCGTCACGATGCCCTGGCCTTCGATCGAACTCGCGAGGATCGCGAACAGCGCCTGTTCGTAGTCGCTGCGCACATCCGAGACGAAGCCACGGAAGGTGATCAGGTCGGCTAGCCCGAGTGCCTGGCTTCGGGCTTCCAGGCTCTCGCGCAGCGGTCCTTCGCCGACCAGCACCAGTTCGTTGGCAACGCCGCGGTCGCGCAGGAGCGCCCAGGCGTCGATCAGCGTCTGGTGGCCCTTGACCGGCACCAGCCGCGCCACGCACACGGCACGCCGCCGCACCTTCGCCACGTCCATCGAGGGGCAGGTGTCCGGAAAGGGCGTGGGATTGCCCAGGATCTCGACATTCCGGGTGCGCGTCGTGGCCATGAGGTTGTCCCGGACCGAATTCGTGACCGCGATCGCATGGCGTGGGCTGAGCAGCCAGAAGGTCAGCGAGAAGGGGCTCGTGAGATTGCCCGAATAGAGAATCGGACGCCGCAGCAAGGGCTCCAGCGCCGTCAGCAGGATCGACAGGCGCCGATGGTGCACGTGGATGAGCTGGATGTCCCACCTATCCAACAGCCGCCGCAAGCGCATGATGCTGCGCATGAAGGCCAGCGGATTGAGCGACATCAGCGGCAGATGTTCCATCCGGTGCGGCGGAATCCATGAGAGTTCCTCCTCCTCCGAACCGTATCGGCAGTTCACGAAGTAGGCGTCCATGCCGTAGGGCGACACCGCCTCGTGGATTCTGCGGATCGCCATCGTCACACCGCTGCTTCGGTAGTAGTTGGGGTTGATGACGCAGATTCTCATGACGCGGGCCTCTAGCTTAGCGGCTGCGTCACGTGGAACGTTCAAACTCGCACCGAGGATTGCAGGGTCGTGCGACATCTCTTAAACTTTAGGAAGTTTCAGTAAATACTGAAATTACAAGAATGCTAGCCATATGAACCCGCCCCCGCCACGAACGCAAGCTTCGCGCCTGCCTGGCACGCCGGGGGCCGGCAGCCTGGTGCAGGGGGCGGCCGCGCTTCTGTGGCTGCCGCAGGCAGCCCTGCTGGCATGGGCGGTCGGGCGCCTGGGTGCGGGTGCGGGCATCGAGGCGATGGGGCTGCCGGCGGCCGGCATCGTCCTGCTCGGCGCCTTGCGTGCCGCTTGCGAGGCCTGGGGCATGCGTCAGGTGCACGCGGCGGCACGCGCCCGCCTGTCGGTTTTGCGTGCCGAGGTGGCCCTGGCACTGTCGGCCCGCTCGCCGCTGGACAGCGGGCGGCCGGCCTCGGGGCTCGCTGCCAGCGTGATCGCCGAGCAGGCCGAAGCGGTCGTGCCTTTTCTGGTGCGCTATGGGCCGGCGCGCTGGCGGGCGAGCGTGGTCCCGGTCGTGATCCTGGCGCTCGTGGCCGGTTTCTCCTGGATGGCCGCGCTGGTGCTGCTGGTCGCGGCGCCGCTGATCCCGCTCTTCATGGCCATGGTCGGCTGGCGTGCCAGGGCCGCCAGCCAGGCGCAGATGATCGAACTGGGCAGCATGAACGGCTTCCTGCTCGACCGCCTGCGCGGCCTGGCGACGCTGCGCTCGCTGGACGCGGTCGATGCCACCGCCCGGCGCCTGGTCGACTCTGCAGAGGCCCTGCGGCTGCGCACGATGGCGGTGCTGCGCATCGCCTTTCTTTCGTCTGCGGTGCTCGAGCTGTTCTCTGCCCTGGGCGTGGCGATGGTCGCGGCCTACGTCGGCTTCCATCTGCTGGGTACCTTCGATTTCGGTGCCTGGGGCCGGCACCTGAGCCTCGGCCAGGGCATGTTCATCCTGCTGCTGGCGCCTGCCTTCTTCGAGCCGCTGCGTGAGCTGTCGGCGGTCTGGCATGACCGCGCGGCGGGCGAGGCGGCCCTGGCCGCGCTCGACGCGCTGCGCAGCGGCGGCACGGCGCTTCCCGGCGCGGGCGCGCAGGCTCATTCTGCGGCCTTGGCAGTGGTGGCTGGGGCTCCCTCGGTTCGCGTGCACGGTCTGTCTTCGGCTCATTCGGGTGAGGACACTTTGTTGCGCGACTATGACATGCATGTGGCCGCCGGAGAACATGTCGCGCTGCTGGGCCCCAGTGGTTCGGGCAAGACGGCCTTGCTGAGCCTGATCGCCGGGCTGCTGCCGGCCGGGCAGGGCCAGATCGTGATCGGCGGCGTGCCGCTGACGGATCGCACGGTGGCGGCGCTGCGTGGCCGGATCGCATGGATGGGCCAGAAGCCCCATGTCTTCGCTGCGTCGGTGCGCTCGAACGTGGACCTGGGCCAGGTCGGCGTGGCACAGGCCGAGGTCGAGGCGGCGATTCGCTTCGCGGGCCTCGATGAGGTGGCGCAGGCGCGTCCGGGCGTGCCGCTCGGCGAGGGCGGCAGCGGCCTGTCGGGCGGCGAAGCCGCGCGCCTGGCCCTGGCGCGCCTGGCGGTGCGTCCAGGCGCCGACTTGCTGCTGGTCGACGAGCCGACTGCCCATCTCGACAGCGAGACCGCCGCCCGGGTGATCGATGCCCTGATGCAATTGGCGCGCGGCAAGACCTTGATCGCGGCCACCCACGACCCGGTGCTCGCCGCCCGCATGCAGCGGGTGATCCGGCTGGACGCGCTGCCGCAAAGGGAGGCAGCGTGAGCGCCGGGCGCACGGCTTGGCGCGACATCCGCCCCGTGCTGCGGGTCTTCCTGGGCGCCCAGCCGCAGCGTCTCGCCCTGGGTGCGGCGCTGGCCGCGTGCACGGTGCTCATGGGCATGGCCTTGCTCGGCTTGTCGGGCTGGTTCATCACGGCCACTGCGCTGGCAGGGCTGCAGGCCGCGAGCGCGATCGGCTTCGACGTCTTCATGCCCTCGGCCGGCATCCGGCTGCTGGCGCTGGGGCGCACCGCCTCGCGCTACGCCGAGCGGCTGGTGACCCACGATGCCAGCTTCGCTGTGCTCGCCGCGCTGCGCGAGCGCCTCTTCCGCGGATGGGCCCGGCCCGACGCTGCGCGGCGGCTGCTCGCCCGTCCGGCGCGGCTGCTGTTCCGGCTCACGGCCGACATCGACGCGCTGGAATCCTTCTACCTGCGCCTGCTCGTGCCCGCGCTGGCTGCCCTGGGCGCCGCCGTGCTGGCGGGCCTGGTGCTCGGTTTCATGAGCGCGTGGCTCGGCATGCTGCTGGCGCTGTGGCTGATCCTCGCCGGCTGGGGCATCGCGCTGGTCACCGCGGCGCATGCGCGGCCTGCCGCCTTGCGGCGTGCCCACGCCACGGAAGCCTTGCGCGCCCGCGCCGCCGACCTGGTCGCAGCACAGACGGAACTGGTGATGGCCGGGCGCATCGATGCGCAATGCGAGGCGCTGGCGGCGGCCGACCGCCACCTGGCGCGCGCTGACGACGCGCTGAATCGCCTCGACGCGCGCGCCGGCATCGCCTATGGCATGGCCGGCAGCCTGACGCTGGCGGCGGTGCTGCTCGCGGCGGGCCTGCTTGCCGGCCAGGGCCGGATCGGCGCGCCGGCCGCGGCGCTGGCGCTGCTGGTGGCGCTGAGCGCGCTCGAACCTTTCGCAGCCTTGCGCCGGGGCGCGCTCGAAGCCGGGCGCGCGTGGCTGGCGGCGCGTCGCCTGGGAGCGCCGCTGGCGGGCCTGTCGCATTTCACGCCCGTCGCGCCAGATGCTTCAGTCCCGGCGCTGCATTTGAGTGACGCGAGGCTCGTTCATCCGGGCAGCCGGGCGCCGGCGCTGCACGGGGTTTCGTTGCGCGTCGACATCGGCGAGTGCGTGGCCTTGATCGGGGCGAGCGGCGCCGGCAAGTCGAGCGTGCTGGGGCTGGTCGCGGGAGAACTCGCGCCCCAGGCCGGCGCCGTCCGCACCCAGCCGCATTGCCTGCTGACGCAGCGCACGGAGTTGTTCCAGGACAGCCTGCGCGACAACCTCCGGCTGGCCGACCCCTCGGCCGATGACGAGCGCCTCTGGGCCGTCCTCCATGCGGCGGAACTGGCCCAGGAGGTGCGCTTGCTCGCAGGAGGCCTGGACACCGCGCTCGGCGAAGGTGGCCTCGGCTTGTCCGGCGGCCAGTCGCGCCGCCTCGCGCTGGCCCGCCTGCTGCTGCGCGACGTGCCGGTCTGGTTGCTCGATGAGGCGACCGAGGGCCTCGATGCCGCGACCGCGCACGACGTGCTGCAGCGCTTGCAGCGCCAGGCCGCCGGCCGCACGCTGTTGATCGCCACCCACTTGCAGC
>DASXKG010000182.1:0-5952 GCA_036496965.1 Variovorax sp. | reverse complement strand
TCGTCAGCGACCCGGTATAGCTGTAGTAGCCTTGTTCAGCAGGAAGGATGGTCGTCGGGTCGAACCCAGCGGCCATGGCCTGAGGGCTTCCCTGAGTCCGCGGAAGATGCGCGAACACGTCGGCCAGGGCAGCGTTGGCCTTGCCTTCCTTGAACAGGACGGCAATCACCGCAACCTTGCCGTCTGCGCTCTGATGCACAAGGTGCGCGACCATCGCATAGGCGTGGCCGTTGATCTTCTCCTCGCTCGGCGTATGAAAGTGAAACTGCACGAGCCGGTAGGGCACGCCATCGATCGTGAGCGTGCCGGCATCGCTGAGATTGACCTGGATCGTGTGCCCGTTGTTGACTATTTCGGCGGCGCTGGACTTGTAGTGCAGGTCGAGCGCGGGAAGCTTGCCCTTGACGGCGTGGCGGATGTCGATGGGAGACTGTTCCTTGCCGACTTTGCACGCCGCGAAGTCCGACTCCATCGAACTCCACTGGGCAGGCCCGTGGTGATGGCCGTAGTCCCAATGCGGGGCGTGGTCTTGCGCGTGGGCGATCGAGGCGGCGCCGAGCAGAAGGGCTGCGCAAAGGTTCGCGAGTTTCATGATTATTCTCTTTCGTCGAGATGGAATCGGTGGAATCAAACCCATTGGGCCCGTCGCCCGAAAACAAGAATGCCCGCAAGGCCGTAAGTCCTTGCGGGCATTCATTTTTCCATGGTCGGGGCGAAAGGATTCGAACCTTCGACCCTCTGGTCCCAAACCAGATGCGCTACCAGGCTGCGCTACACCCCGACAAGCCTGCGATTCTAACCTGCGCCCGGCGCCGGCCCGCGGCGGGGATGTCTAGCGGCGCTGATATTGCGACTTGCCGAACAGCACGTCACGTGCCTTGTCGTCGGTGAGCGGCGCGCGCAGGTCGGCCAGCACCTTGACGCCGCGCTGGACCGCCGGCCGCGCCTCGATGCCTTCGAACCATGCCTTCAGGTGCGGATGGTCGGCAAGGACGATGCCCTGGTTCGCCCAGTTGCGCAGCCACGGGAAGATCGCGATGTCGGCGATCGAGTAGCTGTCCCCGGCAATGAAGCGGTGCGTGGAAAGCTGCCGGTCGATCACGCCGTAGAGGCGCCGGGCTTCGTTGGTGTAGCGGTCGATCGCGTAGGGGATTTTCTCGGGCGCATAGAGGCGAAAGTGATGCACCTGCCCCAGCATCGGGCCGATGCCGCCCATCTGGAACATCAGCCACTGCAGCACGTCGTAGCGCCCCCGGTCGTCCGGCGGCAGGAGGAGGCCGGTCTTGCCGGCCAGATAGACCAGGATGGCACCGGATTCGAACAGCGAGATGGGCTTGCCGTCCGGCCCCTCGGGGTCGGTGATGGCGGGGATCTTGTTGTTCGGGCTGATCTTCAGGAAGGCGGCCTCGAACTGGTCGCCCTTGCCGATGTTGACCGGGTGCGCCCGGTAGGGCAGGCCGCACTCCTCGAGCATGATGTGGATCTTGTGGCCATTGGGCGTGGGCCAGGAATAGACGTCGATGGGTGCTTGGGGCATGTGCGAGCGAAGCTGAAGGTTGGAGGAATTGGCGAAGCCAGCCAGCATAGCCCGCGCCGGCATTTCCTGCAGGCCAGGCCCTATCCCACCTGCTCCTGGTGCACGTAGCACCACATCCAGTCCTCGTCGGGCTCGAGCGAAGCGATGACGGCATGGCCGGAGGCCTTGAAATGCCGGCTCGCATGCCGGTTCTTCGACGCATCGCAGCAGCCGACATGGCCGCAATGAACGCACAGCCGCAGGTGGACCCAGGTGTCGCCGAGCGCCAGGCATTCTTCGCAGCCGGCGGAGGCCGGCGGCACGATCACGTTCGGCACATGGGAGCAGGGATAGACCGACATGGAAATGGCCTCCTCGCGATGCGTCGGCCGGTCAGGCCGCACGGGCCGCCGTCGACGACAGATGTTGATGAATGAGGGCGACCACGGCCGCTCCCTCGCCGATCGCGCCGCCCACGCGCTTGACCGATCCCGAACGCACGTCGCCCACCGCGTACACACCCGGAACGCTCGACTCGAGCGCCGTCGCCACCTTGGCGGGAAAGCCGCCGCGCGCCTGTTGCCCGGTCAACACGAAGCCGTCCTTGTCCAGGGCGACATTGCATCCCTTGAGCCAGTCGCTCTCGGGGACCGCGCCGATGAACAGGAAGATGTTGCGCGTGTCGCAATCGTGCTCGGCGCCGCTTTGCCGATTGCGCCAGGTGGCGCCGTTCAGGCCGCCGTGGGCCGGATCGCCGTTCAGCCGTACCAGTTCGCTGTAGGGACGCAGCCGGATGTTGGGGCTGGCGTCGATGCGATCGATCAGGTAGCGCGACATGGTGGCCGCCAGCGAAGGCCCGCGCACCAGCAGATTGACCAGGGATGCCTGCTGGGACAGGAACACGGCGGCCTGGCCCGCTGAATTGCCGCCGCCGACCAGCGCCACCTCCTGCTGCTCGCAGAGGCGGGCTTCCAGCGCCGAAGCCCAGTACCAGATGCCGCGGCCTTCGAATTCGGCCAGGCGCGGGACCTCCGGCCGGCGGTAACGTGCGCCGCTGGCGATCACCACCGTCTTCGAGCGCAGGCGCCTGCCGTCGGTGAGCCGGACCGCCAGTTCGCCGGTGCGCTCGGCGCCGCTGCAGTCCAGCGCTTCGACCTGCGCGGGGATCAGCATCTCGGCGCCGAACTTCTGCGCCTGCACGTAGGCGCGGCCGGCCAGCGCGCCGCCGGATATGCCGGTCGGAAAACCCAGGTAGTTCTCGATCCGGGCACTCGCGCCCGCCTGGCCGCCGAAGGAACGGCAATCGACGACGATCACCCGCAACCCCTCGGAAGCCGCGTAGACCGCGGTCGCGAGACCGGCCGGCCCGGCGCCGACGACAAGCACATCGAACAGGTCGTCGTGCGCGATGCTGTCGACCATGCCCAGGCAACGTGCCAGTGCCTGCGCGCTCGGGTTCGGCAGCACCGTGCCGTCGGGGCAGACCACCAGCAGCTCGGATTCGCCGTACTGCTCGAGCAGGGCCGCGGCATCGCTGTCCTGTGTGGCATCGACCACATGGTGCGGGTAGCCGTTGCGGCGCAGGAAGTTCTGCAGATGCAGCACGGCGGCCGACTCGGGCTGGCCGATCAGCACCGGGCCGCTGGCACCCGATTCGATCAGCGCCACCCGGCGCAGGATCATGGCGCGCACCAGGCGCTCGCCGAGGTCGGCCTCGGCGATGATCAGCGCACGCAGCCGCTCCGGCGCCACCAGCAGCGCTTGCACCTCGTTTTCGGCATGTCCGTCGACCAGCGCCGGTCGACCGGAAAGCTGCGCCACCTCGGCCAGGAATTGCCCCGGCCCCTGGCGCGCGATCGGCACCACGTGGCCGAGGCCATCGCGCTGGCTCAGGGCCACGACGCCCTCGAGCACGACGAACATCCCGGGGCCTGGTTCGCCGGCCCGGAACAGGCAGTCGCCCTCGGCGAAGTGCCGCACGCTGCCGAAGCGGCGGATGCGGTCGATGTCCGAGGCGCTCAGCACCGGAAACATCTGGTGGCTCCGCGTCTCGACCTCGACCCTCATTTCGTTGGCCATGAACTCTCCATTGGGCGTAACTTCGGCATTAAACGACGAAGCGTCGGGGTGGGTATGCGTCACGCGATTGCCATCGGAGTGACACGGTGCTTTCACCTCGACTGACGAGACTGCGGGCGCAGAAAGGGTCCCCATGAATGAAACGCCGACGTCGTCGCTCGACTTCCGGCCCCCGGCCTGGCGCACGCCGCCCTGGGTGGCGCAGTGTGCGCCGGAAGGCCAGGCTGGCATCCGCGTCGGCTGGGCCCGCCACCAGGACGAGGTCCGCGCCGCGCAGCGCTTGCGCCACGGGGTGTTTGCCGGCGAAATGGGCGCACGCCTGGCCACGCCCCTGGCGGGCCACGACGTCGATCTGTTCGACGATTTCTGCGAACACCTCCTGGTGCAGGACGGGCACAGCGGCGAGGTGATCGGCACCTGCCGCGTGCTGACGCCGGCCCAGGCCCGCCGGATCGGCAGCACCTGCAGCGACATCGCATTCGACCTCACGCGGCTGCGCAGCCTGCGCCAGCGGATGCTTGAAATCGGCCGCGGCTGCGTCCATGCAGACCATCGCCAACCCGGCGTCATGCTGGCGCTCTGGGGTGCGCTGGCCGGCTTCATGCGCCGCAACCAGCTCGACACCACGATCGGTTGCGCCAGCATTCCGATGCAGCGCCTCGGGATCCGCGGCGGCGACGCGGCGGCAAGCATCTGGCGCCGTCTTTCAGCCAGCCACCTCGCGCCGATCCAGCTGCATGTGCAGCCGCGGCTGCCGTTGCCCGTGCACCGATTCGATGACACGCTCGAGGTGGAGGCGCCGGCGCTCCTCCAGGGCTGCCTGCGACTTGGCGCCAAGGTGCTGGGACCGCCGGCCTGGGACCCGGATTTCAACAGTGCCGAGCTGCCGATGCTGATGCGCATCGACGATCTTCCCACGCGCTACCACAGGTGCTTCCTGGGGCGCTGAGCGAGGCTGCAGGCGGCCGTCACCGTTCTGTAACAAAATTGTCATGTGCGCCGTCGACACTTTCGGGGTACGACCTGTGGGCACTTTCGCGCCGCTTGTTCGAGAATCCCCCTTCATGTTGTCAAGCTCACCTGAGGCGTCGCCCCCCGCCATTGAACAAACCCTGACACTGCTCGACCGCGACCACAGCATCCTCGCGTTCAACGAGCGGGTGCTCGACTGGGCCTACCGCCTCGAAGTCCCGCTGATCGAGCGGCTGCGCTACCTGTGCATCGTTTCGTCCAACCTGGACGAGTTCTTCGAGGTGCGTGCCGCACCGCACCTGGCCGCGGGCGTGGCGGGCGACCAGAAGGGCAACTACACGGTGGCCTCCTTCGAGCGGCTGGCCGAGGCCGCGCATTCGCTGGTCGGGCGCCAGTACGCGCTCTACAACGACGAGCTGATTCCGACCTTCGCGAGCCAGGGCATCCAGATCATTTCGCACGGCGAGCGCAATCCGATCCAGCGCAAGTGGGTGCAGGAGTACTTCGAGCGCGAAGTCCGGCCGCTGCTGATCCCGGTCGGGCTGGATCCGGCCCACCCATTTCCGCAGGTGGCGAACAAGTCGCTCAATTTCATCGTCCGCCTGAGCGGCAAGGATGCCTTCGGCCGCGAGAACCCGATCGCCATTGTGAAGGTGCCGCGGGTGCTTCCACGGGTGATTCGTCTGCCGGCCAAGGTGTCCGGGGGCAAGACGCTGTTCATCGCGCTGTCCAGCGTGGTGCGGGCGCACCTGTCGAGCATGTTCCCGGGGCGCGAGGTGGGCGAGTTCTCGCAGTTCCGGGTGACGCGCCATTCCGATCTGGCGGTCGACGAAGAGGATGTGCGCAACCTGCGCACGGCATTGCGCCAGGGGCTGCAGCACCGCCACTACGGGCAGGCGGTGCGGCTGGAGGTGTCGTCCAGCTGCGCCGAATCGCTGGCCAGCTTCCTGCTGGCGCAGTTCAACCTGCCGCCGCAGGCGCTCTATCGCGTGCGCGGACCGGTCAACCTGGCGCGCCTGACGCAGCTGATCGACCTGCTGGACGAGCCGCAGCTGCGCTTCCCGCCCTACCAGGCGTCGTTCCCGGTCGCACTGTCGCCGGGCCAGTCCTTCTTCGACCGGCTGCAGCGCGGCGATGCCCTGATCCACCAGCCCTTCGAGAGCTTCGAGGGCGTCCTGGCCTTCCTGCGCGAGGCGGTGCAGGACCCGCAGGTGCTGGCGATCAAGCAGACCATCTACCGCACCGGCACCGATTCCGAAATGATGGATCTGCTGCGTGAAGCGGTACGGCGCGGCAAGGAAGTGACGGCCGTGGTGGAGCTCAAGGCCCGCTTCGACGAGGAGGCCAACATCAACTGGGCCGAGATGCTCGAGTCGATCGGTGCC
>DASXKG010000181.1:0-2286 GCA_036496965.1 Variovorax sp. | reverse complement strand
CCCTGGGCGATGAAGCGCGACACGGTGACACCGCCGCCTTCCACGAAGCGCATCCGGAGCCCGCGTTCGGTCAGTGCATCCAGCAGCTGGCGCCATTGCGGCACGCCCTCGGCATCGATCAGCCCGGGCACCGCCAGCACTTGGTCCGCGCCGACCTTGGCCGCCGCCTCGGCCGCTTGCCGCGCGTCGCAAGCCAGCAGCGTGGGGGCCTGGTGATCGTTGAAGACGCGCAGGCCGGCTGGCAGTCGCAGCCCCGGATCGAGCAGCACCCGGACCGGATGCGGGCCGGCCACGCGCCGGGTGGTGAGCTGCGGGTCGTCGAGCGCAGCGGTGCCGGGGCCGACGATGACGGCGTCGCAAAGCGCGCGCAGCCGGTGCAGATGCACCAGGATCTCGGGTCCGTTGACATAAGCCGAGTCGCCGCTGTGGGTGGCGATACAGCCGTCGAGGCTCTGGCCGAGTTGGGCGATGGTCCAGGGCCGTCCTTCGCGCGAGCGGTCGAGCAGGGGTTTGAGCAACTCGAACAGGTCGACTGCATCGGCATCCCAGACACCGCGCAGGGCGAAGCCGTGCGCTGGATCCCAGCCCAGCGCGCCCGCGGCATCCGCCTGAGGTCCGCTCCCCGCGCGGCGCCGCGCCGCAATGCCCAGGCACAGCGGCCAGAGCGCATCGATGCCGGCGGCGGAGGGCGAGGTGGGCTTCATCGGCGGTGGGCGTTTGGCGTGGGCCGAGGATACCTGGGCCGCGCCGCTCGTCCGACGAGGCGCACATGCGACTCGCGCTTCAAGATCTCGCCGACCGGATGGTCCGGAACGGCTTGTACCCGGCCTGAGCGGGTCAGGCGGTCGCGCGCTTGGGTGCTGCGTTCTTGCGGATTTCGGCATCCATCATTCGGGTGCCTGCGGCCAGGGCGGCTTCGTAGGTGTCGGCGCCGTATTCGGCGGCTCGCACGACCTTGCGCGGTGCGCCGCCGGCATCGCATTCGAGCAGTGTCCAGATGAAGGACCCGGGCGCCCGCTCGTCGACAACGAGTTTGATCGGATTTTTCATGCCTCCATAGTGGGCGCTCGGGCGCCAATTTTCTGTAGGCGAATGTCCTATGGCATTTCGGCCCCGGCGCTTTGTGTACGGCATCCACAAACCATGACAAGTCGCTGGAGGGCGTCCAGTTCCTGAACCTCGCATGAACATGTTGCGCTTGATGTAATAGTAGTTAAAATGTACTACATGAACACCGACCGGGATAACTTCCACGACTGGGCGCGCGACAAGCCCGACACCACCTCGTTCTCGGGTCTGCACCGCCTGGAAGCGCGCCAGTTCGAGCGCGTCCCGGGCGTTCGCTGGGGCCGATTGGGCTTCCTGGCCCTGATCGTGGTTGCGCTGGTGGCCGTCGCCAAGCACTTCATCGGCAGCTGACGGGCCAGCGCCGGGCGCCCATTTTGCAGGCAATGCAGCGCAAACCCGCGTCGCATATGCCCCTGTGCGCCGGCCTCCACTCCCTGCACACAGCGTTATCCACAGAAGCGAGGCACAAGTCGGCTGCGCCGCAGCCGCGACGACGGCTATTTGACCCGTTGCTTGACCAGCTTTCGCGCCAGCGTGCGCCGATGCATGCCGAGCCGGCGGGCGGTCTCGGAGATGTTGAAGCCGGTTTCGGCCAGGGTCTCGTGGATGCGCTCCCATTCCAGCGTCTTGATCGAGGTTGAACGCTTGCTGAGTTCCACCTCGGCATCGCCCTCCGCGCGGCCGAAGGCCGCTTCGATGTCGTCGGTGTTCGACGGCTTGGCCAGGTAGTGGCAGGCGCCCAGCTTGATGGCCTCGACCGCCGTGGCGATGCTGGCGAAGCCGGTCAGCACCACGATCAGCATGGCCGGATCGTGACGGTTCAGCGCCTGCACGCAGGCCAGCCCCGATGCGTCCCCGTTGAGCTTGAGATCGACCACGGCGTAGCGCGGGGAATGCAGCGCCAGGAGCGCGCGAGCCTCCTGCAGATGGGTGGCGAGCAGCACCGAGTAGCCCCGCCGCTCGAAGGATCGGCCCAGGGTCCGGGCGAAGGCCGCATCGTCTTCGACGATCAACAGAAGGCGTTCAGCTGTCATGTTCCTCGTTGTCTTCCTCTTCCTCGAGAATGATCGCCGCCAGCGGCAGCGAGAGCGTCACCTCTGCACCGCCTTCGGGCCGGTTGCGCACATCCACGCTCCCGCCCAGCGTGCGCGCCACGCTGACCACCAGGAACAGCCCGAGCCCGCCCTCGGGGCGGCCCTTGGTCGAGACATAGGGTTT
>DASXKG010000180.1:0-1754 GCA_036496965.1 Variovorax sp. | reverse complement strand
CCTGGCTGGTGCAATCCCAGGACGGTCAGGAGATCATGCGCCAGGCGCGCATTTCGTTGCTGCCGGGGCTGATTGACGAGCGCGACTGCCGGGGTGTGAACCTGACGGCGCGCACCGGCGAGTCGGTGCCGGCATCGGGGGGCCCGGATCTGGAATGGCTGCAGCAGTTCACCTTGCCTGTTGAGCGCATCAGGGTGTTGGCCCGGACTCAGTGCCGCGCGCGTGCCTTCATGCAGTTCGCAAGAGTACCGATGGCCGAGGGCGAGGCGCCTGATTGGTCGCTGGCGGACCTGCGGTTTGGCCTCAGGCGCGGTTTCGCGAGTCTGCAATTGACGCAGCCGCCCCAGCCCTGCGACTTTCCGTCCGTGCCGTGGCTGCCGCCGCGACCGGAGCTGCTGGATGCTCGTTAACGGGGTGCAGGCATGGCGCTCTTGAAGCAACTGTGGGTGCAGGTGCTGCTGGCCACGCTGGCCGGCATTGCGCTGGGTCACTGGTGGCCCAAGCTGGGCGCCGACATGAAGCCCCTGGGGGATGCCTTCATTGCCCTGGTGCGGATGCTCATCGCGCCGGTCATCTTCTGTACGGTGGTGCATGGGGTGAGCGCCATGAACGACATGCGTCGCGTGGGACGCGTGGCGCTGAAGGCGCTGCTGTACTTCGAAATGATCACCACCCTGGCGCTGCTCGTGGCGCTGGTCGCCGTGAACCTGCTCAAGCCCGGGGCCGGCATGCATGTGGCGGCCACGGCCCTCGATGTCCAGTCGGTCAGCCAGTACACCGCCAAGGCGCACGCGCAGGGCGTCGCGCAATTCCTGCTCGATATCATCCCCAGCACCTTCGTGGATGCGTTCGCGCACACCGAAGTGCTGCCGGTGCTGTTCGTTTCGGTGCTGTTCGCAGCCGCGCTGGCCGCCTGCGGCGAACGCGGCAAGCCAGTCAAAGACTTCATCGACAGCGTGCGCGAGGTGTTCTTCCGCATCGTGGGCCTGGTCATGTGGGCCGCACCGCTCGGGGCATTTGGCTCCATGGCGTTCACCATCGGCCGCTTCGGCACCGATTCGCTGGTGGCGCTGGGGCGCCTGATCCTGACGCTGTACGGGGTCTCGGCCGTGTTTGTGATAGTGGTGTTCGGCGCGGTGAGCGGGTGGTGCGGTATCAGTCTGTGGCGCCTGCTGGGCTACATCCGCGAGGAGATCGTGATCGTCGCCGCGACTACTTCCACCGAGACGGTGCTGCCGCAGGTCATACGCAAGATGCGGGCGCTGGGATGCGAAGACACGGTGGTGGGCCTGGTCGTTCCGACGGGCTACTCATTTAATCTCGACGGGACCTGCCTGTACCTCGCCACGGTGGTGGTATTCCTGGCTCAGGCCACCGACACCCCGTTGGGCTTGAGTGGGCAGCTCGCCATCCTGGCTGTGCTGCTGCTGACTTCCAAAGGGGCCGCCGGGGTGGCCGGCGCGGCTTTCGTCGTGCTGGCCGCGACGCTGGGGTCAGTGGGTAATATTCCCGTCGCCAGTATTGCACTGGTGCTGGGCATCCATCGGTTGCTCGCCGAGGCCCTGACGTTTGTGAACCTGGTGGGCAACTGCCTGGCCACGATCGTCGTGGCGCGCTGGGAAGGAGCGCTGGATCGCGAAGTACTGCAGCGGCAGGTAGGGAGACATTCGAGATGAAGCCGACACCGAAGGAACTGATCGCCAAGCTGGGCCTGGAACCCCATCAGGAAGGTGGCTGGTTCCGCCAGGTGTACA
>DASXKG010000179.1:0-4634 GCA_036496965.1 Variovorax sp. | reverse complement strand
ACCCTATATTTGTATACAAAAAATGAGTGCAATCAAGTGCGAACTTCGAGTCGGAGCTCGGTGTTTACCCTTGAGTGGCACGGGCGTGTCTGTGTTTCCGGTGCCGGCGTCGACGGGGGCGCGCTGCGCGCTCGCGGCGATCCTCAGTGCGCGTTCGGACTGCCGGCGCCTATTTCACGTGCCCCGATGGCGACGGCGCGCCAAGTGTGCTGGCTCGGCTAGGGTCGAAATGCACTCTTGCCCGGTGCCTGCAAGCCGCGCTCGACCGGCAGGCGCCCGCGCGCCACGGCTCGGACCAGGGCTTGATGGTCGGCCTCGGTCTGGTCCGCGTAGGCACGGGCGAACCGGCACAGGGCCTTGTCCAGCTTGTCGGAAGCGCCGACGTAGCCGGCAATCATGGAGGCCCCGCTGGTGCGTGCATGCCCCTTGGCCAGCAGGTGACCGACGATCCCGGCGTAGTCGGTCAGCGCAGGCGCGTCGATCGCGTCCAGCGGGATGGTTCCCTTCATGTTGCGGAACTGGCGAACGTAGTACTGCAACCCGTCGACGGTGGCCCAGCCCAGCAGCGGATCACTGACGGTCTGCAAGGCCTGCTGGTATTCCACCACCCGCTGCCCCTGGTGTGCATGCCACGCCGAATCGCCATGGACGTAGCGCGCCAGCACCGAGCGCCGCGCCTGCTTGAGTTGCAGGAACACGACATCGTCCGCGCTGCTGCCTTCCAGCAGGGCCACGTAGGCGCGCAGGCCGACACTGCCTACGCCCACCACCTTGTGGGCGATGTCGAGCAGGGTGTAGCCGCCCAGCGCCCGGCGCCAGTGCGGCGCCAGGGTGATGAGGTACTCGTCCAGTGCTTCGCCGATGCGATCGGCCTCGGCCTGCGGGAGGCGCGTGATCAGCGGCGGTTCTTCCACGATCTGGCGCCGGCCGTTGCGCTCTGCCGTGAAGCGCGGCAGCGCCCGATCGCTGGTTCTGGACCGGGCGCGCTTGGCGGCGCGGCCGATCTCGGCGCGCAGGGACTTCTCCGTGGCCGTCTCGTGAAGACGATCGACATCCAGCCGCTGGTAGGAGCGGGACAGCAGCGGCTCGTTGGCCAGGAAACGCACTTCCTGGCGGTAGGCGGCCACGCAGGCGGCCACCGAGGCATGGCATTGCGCTTCGGTCGAGCCATTGTGCCGTCCGGCCACCCAGATGCTGGCCACCAACCGGCGCAGGTCCCACTCCCAGGCGCCGGGATGCGCTTCGTCGAAATCGTTGAGGTCGAGCACCAGATCCCGCTCGGGGGAGGCGTAGAAACCGAAGTTGCCGAGGTGGGCATCGCCGCAGATGACCGGGGTGATGCCGGTTGCCGGAAGATGCGCCACATCCTCGGCCATGACGATGGCCGTACCGCGCAGAAATCCGTAAGGGGACGCCACCATGCGCCCCACGCGGACCGGGATCAGCCAGTCCAGCCTGCCCTCATGCGATTGAATGATCAGCTCGACCGGATCGGGCCGGCCTGCGGGGGGTTTCCAGTCGCCCAGCGAATCGCGCGGAACCTGATCGCGCAGCTTGCGGCCGAGCGTGAATCGCTCGGCGCGCGAGGTTGGCCGGCGGCGCAGCGAGCGGTAGGTGTCGCTGTCCGCGCCGGCCAGGACCACGTGGCCTTTTTGTGGCTGGTGCGCCGCTGCGTCGTCTGCCTCGGTGCGCGGCTGCGGCTGCGACGGGACAGGCATCGGCGCTAGCCGTTGAGTTCGTCGTGCAGCGCCAAGTACTCCTGAGAGAGCTTGTGACGCGGCTCCAGGAAGATCATCGGCTTGGCATGTTGATGGCTCTCGCGAATCTTCACGGATTGCGAAAGATACGAGTCCAGCACCGGGTGCCCCTCGTCGACCAGTTCCTGCACCAGTTGCTGGGGCAACGTGGCGCGCGGCTGGAACTGGTTGATGACGATGCCTTCGACGCTGAGGCCGGGATTGTGGTCGTGCTGGATCTCGCGCACGTTCTCGAGCACGGAATACAGCGCGCGGCGCGAGAAATCGTCGCAGTCGAACGGGATCAGGCAGCATTCGCCGGCGATCAACGCCGAACGTGTGAAGAAGTTCAGCGCCGGCGGCGTGTCGATGTAGACCGCGTCATAGCCTTCAAGGGCCTTGAGCGCGTCGCGCAGCTTGTAGATCTTGTGGCGCGACTCGAGCTTGCCCTGCAGGACGTCCAGATCCGGGTGCGAGGGCATGATGTCGAGGTTCTCGAACGCCGTCTCATGGATGAACGATTCGAACTTCGGCTCCTTGAAGCTGTAACTCAGGGCCGACTCGAAGAAATCGACCACGTTGGGCTGCAGCTCCTGCGCCAGCGCACCCAGGAGATACTGGCTTGAATTTGCCTGCGGATCGAGGTCGATCACCAGCGTGCGCGCACCCTGGGAGGCGCTGATCGCGGCGAGATTGCAGACGATCGTGGATTTCCCCACGCCACCCTTTTGATTGAACACCACTCGGCGCATCGGATTTCACCCCTGGGGAAGTACCCTGTCAGTCTATCCGATCAGTGCCTTTTTCAGCCGGAGAAAGCATGAACCTGCCGCCCATCGAACAGACCCCGAACGCCCAGACAGGGGCCTGCGCCTACCTGCTGCACATCTTGCTGAAGGAGGCCGAGCAAAGGCACAGCGGATTCATCGATGCAGCCATCCAGGATGTCGTCGACGACCTCCAGGGCATTCCCGCAGACCTTCCCGACAAGCCCTTCGTCGACGCGGTCTTCAAGGAAACCTTGCAGATCTTGCAGCACGTCCGCGCCCCAGGGGCATTGCCCGATCTGCCGCCGCCGCCGAAGCCCCGTGCGCCGCCTGCGATCACCGGCGACTGGCTCCAGTGGATCGCAGAAAACCGCCTGCGCGACTGCCAGCCCGCTTCGATGCTGGCCTCGATGGTGGCTGCCGGCCTGGACGAGACCCAGTCGAAGGCGGCGCTGGCCCGCATGGAGGAAGAGCCGGCATTTCGCGCAGCGCGCCGCATGCAGCAGGTGCAGCGCAAGCTCGAATCGTTGGTCGCCAATCTGCAACTGCTGTGGGCCTCGGCGCCGCGCTACGAGGTGGTGGAAAAGCGCGCGGCGCCGTCGCGCGATGAATTCCTCGAGCGCTATGTCCGGGGCTGTCGCCCGGTTGTCCTGACCGACGTGACCGGCGACTGGCCGGCGATGCAGCGCTGGTCGCCCGATGACCTGAAGCGTCGCTTCGGCACGCTGGAGGTGGAGATCCAGGACGGCCGCAATGCGGATCCGAACTACGAGCAGAACAAGCTCCTGCACGCTCGCACCGTGCAGTTGGGGCCCTTCGTCGACCGAGTGCTGGCAGGAGGACCGACCAATGACTACTACCTCACGGCCAACAACGAGGCCTTGCGCAGCCCGGGTTTCCGGCCGCTGCTGGCCGACATCGGCAGCCTACCGCCGGCCTGCGAGCGCGCGCAGCTGGACCAGCGCTCGTCGTTCTGGTTCGGCCCCGCGGGGTCGACGACACCGCTGCACCATGACACGGTCATGCTGTTCCACACGCAGGTGGTGGGCCGCAAGCGCTGGCGACTGATCTCGCCGCTGGAGACGCCGAAGCTGTACAACTTCAACAATGTCTTCAGTCCGGTCGACATCGACCGCCCGGACCTGGATCGCTATCCGCTGTTCAGGGAGGTGACGATCCTCGACGTGACCGTGGAGCCGGGCGAGACGATCTTCCTGCCGCTGGCCTGGTGGCACCAGGTGCTGTCATTGGACGTGAGCTTGTCGTTCTCGTACTCCTGCCTGGACATGCCGAATGCCTACGAGTACCAGAACCCGGAGATCCTGAACTGGTGATGCACCGGCTGACAAGATGTACGTAAAGCAAGATTTGCTTTACGCCGAGTTCACCTGCCAGACAAATTGCGCGCCGGGCGCCGTGGCTCAATGCGGCCATGTTGAGCCTCTCGAATGCCACCGTGTTCACGCAGGCCCGCTTCTGGGTCCTTGTGCTTTGCTCGCTGGTGCTGCCGGCCGCCATCTTCGTCACGCTGTTCGTGCGGCGCGAGTTCTCCAAGACCACCGTCCTCGCCTTCGGCCTGCTGCTGGTGGCGCTCGCGGGCGCGGATATCTTCTTGTTGCGCGTGCTGGCGATCCAGGCCCAGGCCACGCCCTCGCTGGCGGACGACATTGCCTTCTCGTCGGAGCTGTCGATCGCCTTGTACATCTTTCCGGCTGCCTTCGGCACCTTCGGACTCAACATGGTCTCGCATGTGCTGATGCACTACCTGAAGGAGAAGGAGCTGCGCTTCGAGGCACGCCGAGCGGCGCGGGAGCCGAATTCACTTCATCCGCGGTCGTAGTCGCGGCCGTAGGCTGTCGGTTGTCGGGTCGGGATTTGCATCCATCTGCAACACGGCCTCTTGTGCTGCCGCAAATACTGCGAATCTGAGGCACAGTCGGTAGGCAGCCGAGAGAAGCAAGGGGGTAGTGCCATGGACGTGGAACGCATGGACGATGACGAACTCGCCGCATCCGCGTTCGTCTGGCACCAGCGCGCCATGCACGGCGACAAGGAGGCAGCCCGGGTCGTGCGCGAACTCGAGGCGGAGCTCAAGCGCCGGCTGGGAGACACGCCCTCGTCGAAGATGCCG
>DASXKG010000178.1:0-9062 GCA_036496965.1 Variovorax sp. | reverse complement strand
AGGCAAGGCGATCCAGCTGCATCCGCTGGTCTGCGCGGCCTTCAACGCCGACTTCGACGGCGACCAGATGGCCGTGCACGTGCCGCTGTCGGTGGAAGCGCAGATGGAAGCCCGCACCCTGATGCTGGCCTCCAACAACGTGCTGTTCCCGGCTTCGGGCGAGCCGTCGATCGTGCCCTCGCAGGACGTGGTGCTGGGCCTGTATTACACGACCCGCGACCGCATCAATGGCAAGGGCGAGGGCCTGGTCTTCTCCGACATCGGTGAAGTCCAGCGCGCGCTCGACGCCGACGTGGTCGAACTCACCGCCAAGGTCAGCGTGCGCATCACGGAGTACACCAAGGACAAGGAATCGGGCCAGTTCGTGCCCAAGACCGAGCTGGTGGACACCACCGTGGGGCGTGCGTTGCTGTCCGAGATCCTGCCCAAGGGCCTGCCGTTCTCGAATATCAACAAGGCGCTGAAGAAGAAGGAAATCTCCAAGCTCATCAATGTCTCGTTCCGCAAGTGCGGCCTGAAAGAGACCGTCGTGTTCGCCGACAAGCTGTTGCAGAACGGCTTCCGCCTGGCGACCAAGGCCGGCATCTCGATCGCCATCGACGACATGCTGGTGCCGGCTGAAAAGCACGGCATCATCGACCGCTCGGCCAAGGAAGTGAAGGAGATCGAGCAGCAGTACGTCTCGGGCCTGGTGACTTCCGGCGAGCGCTACAACAAGGTGGTCGACATCTGGGGCAAGGCCGGCGACGAAGTGTCGAAGGTCATGATGGCCAAGCTCTCGAAAGAAAAAGCCATCGATCGCCACGGCAAGGAAGTCGAGCAAGAGTCCTTCAACTCGATCTACATGATGGCCGACTCGGGCGCGCGCGGTTCTGCCGCGCAGATCCGCCAGGTGGCTGGCATGCGGGGCCTGATGGCCAAGCCGGACGGCTCGATCATCGAGACCCCGATCACCGCGAACTTCCGCGAAGGCCTGAACGTGCTGGAGTACTTCATCTCCACCCACGGTGCCCGAAAGGGTCTGGCCGACACGGCGCTGAAGACCGCCAACTCCGGCTACCTGACGCGCCGCCTGGTCGACGTGACGCAGGATCTGGTGGTGATCGAGCAGGATTGCGGCACCCACGAGGGTGCCCTGATGCGCGCGATCGTCGAAGGCGGCGAAGTGATCGAATCGCTGCGCGACCGCATCCTGGGTCGCAGCGCCGCCGAGGACGTGCTGCATCCGGAAACCCGTGCGGTGCTGGCCAACGCCGGCGACATGCTCGACGAAGACCTGATCGAAGCGCTCGAAGCCGAGGGCGTCGACGAAGTCAAGGTGCGCACCGCGCTGACCTGCGCCACGCGCTTCGGCATCTGCGCCAAGTGCTACGGCCGCGACCTGGGCCGCGGGGGCCTGGTCAACAACGGCGAAGCGGTCGGTGTCATCGCCGCGCAGTCGATCGGTGAGCCCGGCACCCAGCTGACGATGCGGACCTTCCACATCGGCGGCGCGGCCTCGCGTGCGGCGGTGGCCTCCAGCGTGGAAGCCAAGTCGAACGGTTCGATCGGCTTCAACGCCACGATGCGCTACGTGACCAACAGCAAGAGCGAGCTGGTCGTCATCTCGCGTTCGGGCGAGATCGTCATCCATGACGAGCACGGCCGCGAGCGCGAGCGCCACAAGGTGCCCTACGGTGCCATCCTGGCAGTCAAGGCCGACCAGCAGATCAAGGCCGGCCACGTGCTGGCCAACTGGGATCCGCTGACGCGCCCGATCATCACCGAGTTCGCCGGTCTGACGAAGTTCGAGAACGTCGAGGAAGGCCTCACGGTCGCCAAGCAGGTGGACGAAGTCACCGGCCTGTCGACGCTGGTGGTGATCGATCCGAAGCGCCGCGGGGCGGCCAAGGTGGTTCGTCCGCAGGTCAAGCTGATCGATGCGGCCGGCTCCGAAGTGAAGATCCCCGGCACCGACCACTCGGTGACCATCGGCTTCCCGATCGGTGCGCTGGTCCAGGTGCGCGACGGCCAGGACGTGGGACCCGGCGAAGTGCTGGCGCGGATTCCGGTCGAAGGCCAGAAGACCCGCGACATCACCGGCGGTCTGCCGCGCGTGGCCGAGCTGTTCGAGGCCCGCTCGCCGAAGGACAAGGGCATGCTGGCCGAGATGACCGGTACCGTGTCGTTCGGCAAGGAGACCAAGGGCAAGATCCGCCTGCAGATCACCGACCCCGAAGGCACGGTCTGGGAAGACCTGGTGCCCAAGGAAAAGAACATCCTGGTGCACGAAGGCCAGGTGGTGAACAAGGGCGAAAGCGTGGTCGACGGTCCGGCGGATCCGCAGGACATCCTGCGCCTGCTCGGTTCGGAAGAACTGGCGCGCTACATCGTGGACGAGGTGCAGGACGTGTATCGCCTGCAGGGCGTGAAGATCAATGACAAGCACATCGAGGTGATCGTTCGCCAGATGCTGCGCCGGGTCGTGGTCGAGAACGTCGGCGATACCAACTACATCGCCGGTGAACAGGTCGAACGCAGCGAGATGCTCAACACCAACGACGCCCTGCGCGCCGCCGGCAAGATGCCCGCCACGTTCACCAACCTGCTGCTGGGCATCACCAAGGCGTCGCTGTCGACCGACAGCTTCATCAGCGCTGCATCGTTCCAGGAAACGACGCGCGTGCTGACCGAAGCCGCGATCATGGGCAAGCGCGACGAGCTGCGCGGCCTGAAGGAAAACGTCATCGTCGGCCGCCTGATCCCCGCGGGCACCGGCATGGCGTACCACCAGGCACGCAAGGTCAAGGACGCGATGGACGAGGCCGAGCGCCGCGCCATTGCCGAAGCCGAGGCCGCCGAGCTGTCGGGCGCCAGCGCCACGACGACCGACGACGCGACCGTGACCACGGTCGACGCCAGCGAAGGCGCTGCGACCGAATAACTGGTTAGCATCTCCGGCCATGACCGGATCCAAGAACCCCCCTTCCGCCTGCGGATCGGGGGTTTTTTTCCGTCCATGATCGCGCTGAACTGGCTGCCCGAAGCGTGGCCGCTCTGGGTCGCGGGCGCGCTGGCGCTGTTCTGGTTCGTCGGCGCCTACAACCGGCTGATGCGGCTGCGCACGGCGGCCTTGCAGGCCTATGCGGCGCTCGATGCCGCGCTGGTGCGCCAGCTCGAATTCGTCCGGGCGCGGGCCGATGCCGAGGTGCCCACGCCCTGGGACCTGTCGGCGGGCGCTTCCCTGCAGGCGGCCGGGGTGCAGCTGGCGACGCTGCTGGCCGCCACCCGGCCGCGGCCGCTGAATCCGGCCGGCATGGCCGCGCTCGGCACCGCCATGCACGTGCTGCTCGCGGCCTGGCAGCACCTGCATCCCGACGCGGTGGTCAGCTTCGCTCCCGACGGCACGCTGTCGCGCCCGGCGCCGCTGAACGGCAAGCACGAGCTGCCGCCCGAGGGCGCGCCCCTGGCCTGGCCCGAGCCTTCGGCGGCGGCGGAAATCGCGCGCAACCGGTTCAACCAGGCGGTCGCCCTGTACAACGCCGCGATCCGGCAGTTCCCGGCCCTGCTGGTGGCGTGGATCGTGCAGCTTCGCCTGGCAGCGCCCTTGCGCTGAGCCGTGCGCGCGGCGCGGCGCGGTGCCCGGCGTTCTGCCCTTACCATCGACCAACTTGCAAGATCTTCCAGAACCCATTTCCGAGTCGCCCATCGATTCGCCGCCGCTCTGGCGCCAGCTGCAACTCACCGCCGGGGCGCTCGCTGCGATCCGCAGCGGCAGCTCGGGCACGGTCGCCTTCGAGGCGGTCGAACCGGCACTGCGGCCTGGTGTGCAGGCGCTCGGCTTCCAGGTGCTGCGCTGGCTCGGCCGCGCCGAGGCGCTGCGCCGCCAACTGGCCAAGCGCACGCCGCCGCCGGCCGCCGATGCGCTGCTGTGCACCGCGCTGGCGCTGGCCTGGGACCCCGCGCGCTCACCCTATGAGCCCTTCACCCTGGTCGACCAGGCCGTCGAGGCGGCCAAGCGCCATCCGGGGACCCGGGCGCAGGCCAGCTTCATCAATGCCTGCCTGCGGCGCTTCCTGCGCGAGCGCGACGAACTGGTCGTGCTCACCGAGCGCGAGCCGGTGGCCCAGTGGAACCATCCGCGCTGGTGGATCGAGCGGCTCAAGCGCGACCATCCGCGTGAATGGCAACGCGTGCTCGCCGCCGACAACACGCAGGCGCCGATGACCCTGCGCGTCAATTTGAAGAAGACCGAGCTCGCGGCCTGCCGGCTGGCGCTGCAGGCCGCGAACATCCCCGCCGTGCCGGTCGCCGTCAGCGGGCTGCAGCTGGCCCGCGGCCGGCCCGTGCAGCTCATTCCGGGCTTCGGAGAGGGCGAATGGTCGGTGCAGGACGCAGCCGCCCAGCTGGCCGCGCCGCTGCTGCTGGAAGGGCTGGAGCTGTCGCCGCGCTCGCCGCTGCGCGTGCTGGACGCCTGCGCCGCTCCCGGCGGCAAGACCGCCCACCTGCTCGAACTGGCGCCCGCCGGCGCGATCGCCGTGACCGCGCTGGAGATCGACGCCGGGCGCAGCCGCCGGATCGGCGAGACACTGGCCCGGCTCGGGCTGCAGGCCCTGATCGTCGTGGCCGACGCCTCGCGTGCGGCCGCCTGGTGGGACGGCACCCCGTTCGACGCCATCCTGCTGGATGCACCGTGCACCGCTTCGGGCATCGTGCGGCGCCATCCCGATGTTCGCTGGCTGCGCCGCGAAAGCGATGTCGAGCAGCTCGAACTCCAGCAGGCCATGCTGCTGGCGGCCCTCTGGCCCGTGCTGCGGCCGGGCGGCAGGTTGCTCTATTGCACCTGTTCGGTGTTTCGGGAAGAGGGTTCGCACCAAATCGAGGCGTTTCTTGCGCACAACACAGACGCCCGTTTGCTGCCCTCGCCGGGCCATTTACTCCCCCAAAGCGGGGTGAATGCGCGCAGCGTCCCGGACAATGCCTTGGGTGATCACGACGGTTTTTTCTACGCCCTGCTGGAAAAGCTGCCGCGCTGAAATGCGGCGGCCGGCTTTTCTGGCTGTACTGCTGTTGCTCCTGGCATGCCCGCTGGCCTGGTTGCCGGCTGCCGCCGAGTCGCGCGATGCGTCGATCAGCGAACTGCGCCTGGAACAGGCCGATGACGGCGTCTACCTCACGGCGCTGGTGGATTTCGAATTGCCGCCCGTGATCACCGAAGTCCTCGAAAAGGGGGTCGCGATCTATTTCGTGGCCGAAGCCGAGCTGTATCGGGAACGTTGGTACTGGACCGACCTCAAAGTGGCACAGGCGGCGCGCTACATGCGGCTGGCCTACCAGCCCCTGACCCGTCGCTGGCGACTCAACGTGTCTCCCGTGCCCATCACCAACGCAGGCTTCGGCGTCTCGCTGAACCAGAACTTCGACACCCTGGACGATGCCCTCGACAGCATCCGCCGGGTCGGACGGCTGCGCCTGGGCGACCTGGCCGAGATCGGCGAAGCGCCCACCCATCCGGTGAACTTCCAGTTCAGGCTCGACACCTCGCAGCTGCCGCGGCCGTTCCAGATCGGCGTGGTCGGCGACTCGGGCTGGAACATCTCGGTCGACAAGACCGTCCGGCTGCCGCTGGAGAAGCCGAAGTGAGCAATGAGGCCCCCCCCGGGCGAGGCCGGGGGGCATCGCCTGCGGCACGCCGGGCACGTGCCATGCGCTGGGCCATCGGAGGCGTCGCGGCGCTGGTCACGGCCATCGGCCTGGTGCTGATGTTCCTGCTGGCCCAGGCCACCAACAACCGCGCCTTCTACGAGCGCAACTACGCCCGGCTGTTCGGCATCAACGTCGTCGTCGCGGTGCTGCTGCTGATGATCATCGGCTGGGTCGCCTTCCGCCTGCTGCGGCGGCTGCGCCAGGGCAAGTTCGGCAGCCGGCTGCTGATCAACCTGGCGGCCATCTTCGCGCTGGTGGGCGTGGTGCCGGGCGTGCTGGTCTACGTGGTGTCCTACCAGTTCGTCGCCCGGTCCATCGAGAGCTGGTTCGACGTCAAGGTCGAAGGGGCGCTCGAGGCCGGCCTCAACCTCGGCCGCGCGACGCTCGATTCCCTGTCCGAGGACCTGGCCAACAAGGCCCGCAGCGCCAGTTCGCAGCTCGCCGACGTGCCCGATGCCAGCGCCGGCCTGGTGCTGGAACATATCCGCGACCAGCTCGGCGCCAGCGACGCACTGCTGTGGACCGGCAGCGGCCAGCTGGTGGCCGGCGCCGGCGCGTCGCGCTTCCAGCTCAGCCCGGAGCGGCCGACGCAGCAGCAGTTGCGCCAGGTGCGCGCCGATCGCGCCATCGCCCACATCGAGGGTCTGGACGAAACACCGCTGCCCGGCGCTGCGCAGCCGGCGGCCAGCGTGCGCGCGCTGGCGCTGGTGCAGCGCCAGGGCTTCGAATTCAACACCGAGCCGCGCTTTCTCGAGGTCACCTTGCCGCTGCCCCCGGCGGTGGTGACCAACGCACTGGCGGTGCAGGAGGCCAATCGCGAGTACCAGGAGCGGGCGCTGGCCCGCGAGGGGCTGCGCCGCATGTACATCGGCACGCTCACGCTGACACTGTTCCTGGCGGTTTTCGGCGCGGTGCTGCTGGCGGTTCTCTTCGGCAACCAGCTCGCCCGGCCGCTCTTGGTGCTGGCCGACGGCGTGCGCCAGGTGGCAACCGGCGACCTGCGTCCGACGGCGGTGCTGCAGGGCCGCGACGAACTGGGCGGCCTGACCCGTTCCTTTGCCGTGATGACCCAGCAGCTGGCCGATGCGCGCGGCGTGGTCGAGAAGACCATGCGCGAGCTCGACGCGGCGCGCTCGAACCTGCAGACCATCCTGGACAACCTGACCTCCGGTGTCATCGTGCTCGATGCCCAGGGCCTGATCCGCTCGACCAACCCCGGCGCGACGCGCGTGCTGCGCGCGCCCCTGGCCGCCTTCGAGGGGCTGCACCTGGCCGAGGTGCCCGGCCTGGCCGATTTCGCGCAGAGCGTGCAGCAGCAGTTCGACGACTTCGAGGTCGAGCGCCTGCAGCATGGGCTCGACCACTGGCAGCATGCCTTCGAGCTGCATCCGCTCGGCGACGCGATGTCGCAGGACACCATCAACATCGTGGCGCGCGGCGCCGACCTGCCGGGCGCGGAACGCCTGCTGGTGTTCGACGACATCTCCGAGATCGTCTCGGCCCAGCGCGCGCAGGCCTGGGGCGAAGTCGCGCGCCGGCTGGCGCACGAGATCAAGAACCCGCTGACCCCGATCCAGCTCTCGGCCGAGCGCCTGGAAATGAAGCTGTCGGGCAAGGTGGCGCCGCCCGAGCAGACGATCCTCACCAAATCCGTGAAGACCATCGTCGACCAGGTCGACGCCATGAAGCGGCTGGTCAACGAGTTCCGCGACTACGCCCGCCTGCCGGCGGCCGAGCTGAAGGCGGTCGACCTCAACAGCCTGGTCACCGACGTGCTGCACCTCTATCCCACCGAGAACGCGACCATCGCGCAGCGGCCGGTGCTGGACGAGCGCTGCCCGCCGATCCGCGCCGACGAACAGCAGATCCGGCAGGTCATTCACAACTTGTTGCAAAATGCCCTGGACGCGGCGGAGGCGAATGCGCACCGCACCGGCCGCCCCGGCGAGGTCGAGATCCGCACCCGGCTGTCGGAGTCGGGGCAGCGCGTTCGTCTCACCATCCAGGACAATGGGCCCGGCTTTGCCGAGAACATCCTCAAACGCGCCTTCGAGCCCTACGTCACCACCAAGTCCAAGGGCACCGGACTCGGCCTGGCGGTGGTCAAGAAGATCGCCGACGAGCATGGCGCGCGGATCGAACTTTCCAACCGGATCGTCGATGGGGCTGTGGCTGGAGCGCAAGTCTCGTTATCATTCGCGCTGGCAGCGCAGTCGCGAGGAGCGGTTGCTCACAACGAAGATTCGAAGTCGTCCCTCACCTGAGCGCCTGCGGCGCGCGGCGGCGGATCGGCAAGCGGACCGATCGCAAACACAGACATATACCGGCGCATTTCAAGCACACATGGCAAACATCCTCGTGGTCGACGACGAGCTGGGTATCCGAGACCTGCTCTTTGAAATTCTCAATGACGAAGGCCACAACGTCGAACTCGCCGAGAACGCGGCCGAAGCCCGCGCCGCGCGCCAGCGCGCCCGGCCCGACCTGGTCCTGCTCGACATCTGGATGCCCGACACCGACGGCGTCACGCTGCTCAAGGAGTGGTCGGCCGCCGGGCTGCTGAGCATGCCGGTGGTGATGATGAGCGGCCATGCCACCATCGACACCGCGGTCGACGCCACCCGCATCGGCGCCTTCGCCTTCCTCGAGAAGCCGATCACGCTGCAAAAGCTGCTGAAGGCGGTCGAACAGGGCCTGGCCCGCGAGAGCGCACGCCGCGCCGCCGCCAGCGTGGTGCCCCCGGCCACCACCTTCGCAGCGGTCGTGACCACCGTCGGCGACAGCGCACTGGTGCCCGCCGCCCCGCTGCTGTCGAGCGCCGAACTCGGACCTCAGTCGACGCAGAGCTTCGACCTCGACCGCCCCCTGCGCGACGCGCGCGACGGCTTCGAAAAAGCCTACTTCGAGTTCCACCTCGCGATGGAGAACGGCTCGATGACCCGCGTCGCCGAAAAGACCGGTCTCGAGCGCACCCACCTCTACCGCAAGCTCAAGCAGCTCGGCGTCGACCTGTCCCGGGGTCGCCGCAGCGCTGTATAATCGCTGGCTGCACACCAAGGCCCGGTAGCTCAGTTGGTAGAGCAGCGGATTGAAAATCCGCGTGTCGGTGGTTCGATTCCGCCCCAGGCCACCAGTATTCACGCGCCCCAGCGCCCGATTCGGGTTCTGGGGCGTTTTCGTTCATCGGGTGCGCGCCAACGCCACTGGGTCGGAACCATGATCACCATTGAGCGCGTGAAGGACGTCCCCGAGGACTTTCTCATCGACAGCCCGGAAGGCGGCGCCTTCTACCGTGCGTACGGTCGAGCCGGTGTGCCCGGGTTCGAACTTGGCTGCTTTCTCGTCAGGCGAGAAGGCCGTATGGTGACAACGGCCCC
>DASXKG010000177.1:0-1958 GCA_036496965.1 Variovorax sp. | reverse complement strand
CTTGAAAGCGCCGAGCTTGCGCGTCACCGCATGCCGGTCCTCGGGGCTCTCGCTGATCGGCACGCCGATGCGCGCGCCGATCTCGCGGGCCTCCAGCATGATGGTGGAGATCAAGCCGCGCACCAGGTCGTCGTTGAGGATGAGGTCGGTGGTGGCGCCGGTCAGCAGGCTGATCGGGTTCACCGTCATGTTGCCCCACAGCTTGTACCAGACGTCTTTCTGGATCTGCGGCGAGAGCCGGCTGTCGATGCCCGCCCGCGTCAGCAGCTCGCAGAGCGCTTGCGCGCGCGGCGTCGCCTGGCCCGAAGGCTCGCCGATGATCAGTCCGTTGCCGAAGTGATGGCGCACCACCGCCGGCGCGTCGAGCGCGCAGCTGGCGTGCACCACGCCGCCGATCACGTGCCGGGCCGGAATGGCGGCGTCGATCTTGCCGCCCGGATCGATGGCCTCGAGCTGCGCGCCGGCCAGCTCGCCGCCGAAGCCGCCCTGCAGGAACCACCACGGCACGCCGTTCATGGCGGTCAGCACCAGGGTCTCCGGGCCGAGCAGCGGCGCGATCTGGGCGGCCACGGCCGGTAGCGAGGGCGCCTTGACCGCGATCACCACCACATCCTGCACGCCGAGCCCCTTTGGATCGTCGCTGGCCCGCACCGGCACCGAGACGCGCGTGCCGCCGCTGATCAGCGTGAGGCCGTCGCGCCGCAGCGCATCCAGCGTGGCGCCGCGCGCGACCACGTCGAGTTCACAGCCGGCCTGGCCCAGCTTGACGCCGATCCAGCCGCCAATGGCGCCGGCGCCGTAGATGCAAACTTTCATTTTTCGAGTCACAGCTTGTAGGAGTCGTCGATGCGATCAGCTTGACGCACGAGTGCGTTGAACATTTCGGTTCCGGCGCCGCGGCGCGGATCGAACTGCAGCGCATCGCGGGTGCATTTGCGTGCGATCTCCTCCGGCACCGGAATGGCCGCGCCCATCGAGAAGGTGGCCATCTGGATCTCGCAGGCGCGGTTCAGCGTCCACAGGATGGCGAAGGTCTGCGGCAGGGTCTCGCCCCAGGCCAAGAGGCCGTGGTTGCGCAGGATCACGGCCTTGCGCTCGCCGATGCTCTTCAACAGGCGCGGGCCCTCGTCGGCATGGATGGTGATGCCTTCGAAGTCGTGGTAGGCCACCATGTCGTGCAGCTGCGCAGTGTAGAAGTTGGACTGCTGCAGCCCGCCCTGCAGCGAGGCCACGGCCACGCCGGCGGTGGTGTGCGTGTGCATCACGCAATGGGCTTCGGGCAGCCCCTCGTGGATGGCCGCATGCACCGTGAAGCCGGCCGGGTTCACGGGCCAGCGCGAGTCGTCCAGGATGCGGCCCTCGAGGTCGATCTTGACCAGGTTGCTCGCCGTCACCTCGGTGTAGTGCAGGCCGAAGGGATTGATCAGGAACTGCTTCTTGCCATCGGTCACGCTGTCGGGCAGCCGCAGCGTGATGTGGTTGTAGATCATCTCCGTCCAGCCCATCATCGCGAACACGCGATAGCAGGCGGCGAGTTGCAGGCGGGCGGCGCGTTCATCGTTATGCATGTGATCTCCTTGTTTCAGTAAGTGCCGCCGGCAGGCGCGGGCTTGACGGCGCCGTCGCCCTTGAAGCTGGCCGCCAGCGCCGTGGTGTGGCGCGCCAGCAGGTTGGTGTCCAGCCCGACGGCGACGAACAGCGCGCCCATCTCCAGGTACTTGCGCGCCAGCGTCTCGTTGGGAGTGAGGATGCCGGCCGCCTTGCCGGCGCGGCCGATGCGGATGAATGCGTCGGCGATGGCCGCCTGCACTTCGGGATGGTCCGCGTTGCCCACATGCCCCATCGAGGCCGACAGGTCCGCCGGCCCGATGAAGACACCGTCGACACCATCGACCGCGGCGATCGCTTCGAGGTTGGCCAGCGCTTCGCGCGATTCGGCCTGCACCAGCAGGCAGACC
>DASXKG010000176.1:0-2545 GCA_036496965.1 Variovorax sp. | reverse complement strand
GGGCGCTTCACCAGCCTTACCGGTGTAACGAGCCGGGGGTATTGAGAGGAAGTCCTGCATGCAAACCACCCTGCTGAAACCCAAGACCATCCAGGTCGAGCAACTCGCGCCCAACAAGGCGAAGGTCACGCTCGAGCCCTTCGAGCGCGGCTACGGCCATACGCTCGGCAATGCGCTGCGTCGCGTCCTGCTGTCGTCGATGGTGGGCTATTCGGCCACCGAAGTGACCATCGCCGGCGTGCTGCACGAGTACTCGTCCATCGATGGCGTGCAGGAAGATGTCGTCAACATCCTGCTGAACCTGAAGGGCGTGGTGTTCAAGCTCCACAACCGCGACGAAGTCACGCTGAGCCTGCGCAAGGACGGCGAGGGCGCCGTCACCGCATCGGACATCCAGACCCCGCACGACGTCGAGATCATCAATCCGGACCATGTGATCGCCCACCTGTCTCAAGGCGGCAAGCTCGACATGCAGATCAAGGTCGAGAAGGGCCGCGGCTATGTGCCCGGCACGATGCGCCGCTATGCCGACGAGCCGACCAAGTCGATCGGCCGGATCGTGCTCGACGCCTCGTTCTCGCCGGTCAAGCGCGTGAGCTACACGGTCGAAAGCGCCCGCGTGGAGCAGCGCACCGATCTCGACAAGCTGCTCGTCGAGATCGAGACCAACGGTGCGATCACCGCTGAAGACGCGGTGCGCGCCTCGGCCAAGATCCTGGTGGAACAACTGGCTGTGTTCGCGCAACTCGAAGGCGGCGAACTGGCTGCGTTCGACGCGCCGGCTCCGCGCAGTGCCCAGCAGTTCGATCCGATCCTGCTGCGCCCGGTCGACGAACTCGAACTCACGGTGCGCTCGGCCAACTGCCTGAAGGCCGAGAACATCTACTACATCGGTGACCTGATCCAGCGCACCGAGAACGAGCTGCTCAAGACCCCCAACCTGGGTCGCAAGTCGCTCAACGAAATCAAGGAAGTGCTCGCCTCGCGCGGCCTGACCTTGGGCATGAAGCTCGAAAGCTGGCCCCCGGCCGGCCTAGATAAAAGGTAACAGAGGATAACAAGGCCACCTTCGGCGGCCTTGTACTTTTGTGGTGAACGCCCAGTACCTGACACGGCTGGGCGCATTTAAAAGGTAAAGGAAAACACACCATGCGTCACGGACACGGTCTCCGCAAACTCAACCGCACCAGCTCGCACCGCCTGGCGATGCTGCAGAACATGATGAACTCGCTCATCGCGCACGAGGCCATCAAGACCACGGTCCCCAAGGCCAAGGAACTGCGCCGCGTCATCGAGCCGATGATCACGCTCGCCAAGAAGCCGACCGTGGCCAACAAGCGCCTGGCCTTCGACCGCCTGCGCGACCGCGACAGCGTGGTCAAGTTGTTCGCCGAACTCGGACCGCGCTACCAGGCACGTCCGGGCGGCTATACGCGCATCCTGAAAATGGGTTTTCGCGTGGGCGACAACGCGCCGATGGCGCTGGTCGAACTGGTCGATCGCCCTGAAATCAGTGAGGCCGCTGACGACCAAGGCGCCGAAGAATAGGGTATAATTCCATCTTGCCGCGCGATGGAGCAGCCTGGTAGCTCGTTGGGCTCATAACCCAAAGGTCGCAAGTTCAAATCTTGCTCGCGCAACCAAATTGAAAAAGCCCACTTCGGTGGGCTTTTTTGTTTTTGGGCGGCGATGTCGAGCGGCCTACACCAGCCAGGCCATGCAGGTGCCCTCGCACAGTGTTTCCCCCACGCGAACAGCGTGATTCGGGTTTATTAGGGTTTCTACTAAGAATTGAGGTGCAGAATTCTCTCACCCGTTCAACTGAAGCCAAGGAAACACCATGATGAACACCACAACCAAGATTCTCGCTGCCGCTGCCCTGTCGGCCCTCGCCGTGGTCGGCGCGCAAGCTGAAACCTATGACGGCGTGCACCCACTGGTCTCGGGCAACAGCCGTGCCGACGTGCATGCCCAGGCCGTGGTGGCCTCGCACCACGTGAATCCCTATGGCGACCTGTATGGTGAAGGCGTCGCTACCATTGCCGGCAATATCGATCGCGCGAGCGTGCATTCGCAGGCAGTGGCTGCCGCGCACAGCCCGAATCCCTATGCGGACGGCTACGGCGAAGGCGTGATGTCGATCGCCGGCACCGTCGACCGGAACAGCGTGCGCGCCGCGGCGCGTGCCGCGGCCCGCGGCGACCAACTGCCGCTCTGAGCGCTGAGCGAGTCGACACGAAAGCCGGGTTCGACCCGGCTTTTTTTACGCCCGTCGAAATGCGTTCATCTTTCCGGTGCGCGGGCTTGCCTCAATCCGGAAGGACTGCGGTGACTTCGATCTCGATCTTTGCCCGCGGCTCCACCAGCGCGGCGACTTGCACGCAGGTCATGGCCGGAAAGTTGCGCCCCATGGCGTCGCGATAGACAAGACCGAGCTCGCCGAGGCGGCGCGAATACTCGTCGCGATCCACCACATACCAGGTCATGCGCACCATGTGCTCGGGCCCGGCACCGGCTTCGCGCAGCACCTCGACGATGTTGCGCA
>DASXKG010000175.1:0-2280 GCA_036496965.1 Variovorax sp. | reverse complement strand
CTGAGCGGCTCGGTGGCGCGCATTCCGCAGGGGCTGCTCGGCTCGTTGAAGACGGGCGGCCGGCTGGCGGCGGTGGTGGGCGACGAGCCCATGATGCGCGCCCATTTCGTGACCCGCATCAGCGAAGGCAAGTGGGACGTGAAACAGCCCTGGGACACGGTGGCGGCGCGCCTTTTGCACTTCCCCGTGCCCTCGCGCTTCGACTTCTGAGCGGGCCGCCCCATGATCGATCAGATCCGCCCCGGCGAACTGGCCGGATGGTTCGCGCGCAACCCGGGCGCAGCGCCGGTGGTGCTGGACGTGCGCGAGCCCTGGGAACTGCAGACCGCCAGCATCGCCCCGGACGGCTTCGCGCTCGTCACGATCCCGATGAACGAAGTGCCAGCCCGCCTCGCCGAACTCGCCAGCGGCCAGCGCATCGCCTGCCTGTGCCATCACGGCGCGCGCAGCCAGCGCGTGGCCGCCTTCCTGGCGCAGAACGGCTTTGCCGAAGTGGCCAACATCGCCGGCGGCATCGATGCCTGGTCGGCCCAGCGCGACCCGGGCGTGCTGCGCTATTGAGCTTTCGCCCGCCGCCGACTGCGCAGCCGCGCCGGCATCGACAGCGCGGCCTCGCCAAGCCAGCCCTCGGCCGCCACGCGCAGTCCGCTAGGCGACGGGCATCCCGGCGTATCCTTGCGCCATGCCTGCCCCCACCCTGCGCTTCGGCCTCGTTGCCAACCGGCTGCATTGCGCGCCGAACGAGGGCGCACTTGCGCAATGGGTCGGCGCCTGCGATGCCGGCATCCGCGCCCTCGGGCTGGGTCTGCACGCGGTCGGCGGCACGCAAGATGCCCTGGAGCGCCAGGGGCTGCTGGCCGGCCACCAACCGCTGCTGCGCCTGCCGTATGGGCGTGCGGGCGGCGTCATGCGCCTGGTCTCCAGCATCGCGGGCGGCCTCGGGCCGCAGGACGCGCTGGACGGCGTCATCTATTTCATCGATCCCGTCGATCCGTCCTCGCTGTACCCCGAGGCCCAGGCGCTCAAGCGCCAGTGCGTGATCCACGAAAAGCCCTTCATCGCGACCCTGGCCGGCGCGATCGAATGGATGGCGGTCGAACAGGCGCACGCGGGTCTGGGTCCGCCGGACGCGCGCTTCGCGCCCGAGCCGCAGACGATCGCGCTGATCGCCCACGACGCCTTCAAGGAGCGCATGGTCGCCTTCGCCGCCAAGCACTTCGATCTGCTGTCGCGCTTCGCCTCGCGGGTCGGCACCGGCACCACCGGCGCGCGGCTCAACGACATGGCCTGGTCGCGCGGCTGGCCCGCGGATCGGCCCTGGGTCCAGCGCTACCTGAGCGGGCCGATGGGCGGCGATGCGCAGATCGCCGAGCTGGTGCTCGACGGCCGTTGCCAGAAGGCCATCTTCTTCGAAGACCCGCATGTCGCGCGCCAGCACGAGGCCGACATCCAGCTGTTCGAGCGCGCGGTGTGCAGCGCGACGCGCCACACGACCTGCTTGAATTCGCCGGCAATGGCCGAGCGTTGGGCGCAGGTCCTGGGTTGACTGTCGCTCCCACGCTCCCCCACAAGCGTGTGGGTCGCTGCCCCTTTGTCGCGGGTAAACGCCATGGCCGAGCCGATGCCGCCAGTAATATTATTTTACTGAGGCATGAAAGATATTGGCAGTTCTAAAAACGCTGAGAAAAGAACTGCTTCGCCGGAGACCGCAAGCGCCCTGGCGGACATCGGGCAGGCGCTGCGGGCGAGGCGACGCCTGCTGGGCCTCAGCATCGCCGAGGTCGCACGAGGCAGCGAGCTCAGCATCGGCTACATCTCGCTGCTGGAGCGCAATCTCGCCTCCCCCTCGATCACGTCCTTGATGCGCATCGGGGAAGTGCTGGGCCTGCCGCTGCAGTATTTCCTGCAGGTCCCCGAGGCCGGCGGCATGCAATTCGACCGCGTGAGCGGCCAGTTCGCGGACAGCGCCATCAACGCGCTGATCGTCACGATACCGCCCAAGCACAGGTCGGCCCCGGTGACACACCCGGGAGAAGAACTGGTCTACGTCTTGCAAGGCAGCCTGCGCTACACGCTGGGCGGCCGGAAGATCCATCTCGAGCAGGGGGACTCCGTGCACCTGCCCTCCACCACCCCCCATTGCTGGGACAACCCGTTCACCGCGGCCGCCACCGTCCTGTGGGTTGGTACGGCGCCCCTGTTCCGGCGCGACGCGGATTCCCACGAGACGGGCGAAGACCTGAAGCTGCACGGCTCGCCCACCGGCACCCATCTCCAACC
>DASXKG010000174.1:0-3084 GCA_036496965.1 Variovorax sp. | reverse complement strand
CGCGCCGGCCGCGACGGCGCACCCGCCGACGCCTGGATGGCCTATGGCCTGCAGGACGTCGTCAACCAGCGCCGCATGATCGACGAGAGCCCGGCCGGCGAGGACTTCAAGCAGGTGATGCGCGGCAAGCTCGACGCACTGCTGTCGCTGGCCGAAGCCAGCGATTGCCGGCGGGTGCGGCTGCTCGGCTATTTCGGCGAGCACAGCGTGCCCTGCGGAAATTGCGACAACTGCTTGACGCCGCCGCAAGTCTGGGACGGGACGGACGCCGCCCGCAAGCTGCTGTCCACCATCTACCGCGTCCAGCAGCACAGCGGCATCAGCTTCGGCGCCGGCCACATCATGGACATCCTGCGCGGCAAGGCGACCGAGAAGGTGAAGCAGTTCGGCCACGAGCGCATCAGCACCTTCGGCATCGGCAGCGAATTCAGCGAGGCGCAATTGCGCGGCGTGCTGCGCCAGTTGATCGCGACCGGCGCCCTGGCGGTCGACGCGCAGGCCTTCAACACGCTGCAGCTCACCGACGGATCGCGCGCAGTGCTCAAGGGCGAGCAGCAGGTCATGCTGCGCGAATCGATCTCCTCGCCTGCCGAACGCAAGCCGCGGCGCGAGACGAGCCCGCGCGGCGCGCCCTCGCCCGCCGCCGCGACGCTGGATGCCTCGGGCCAGGCGCGTTTCGCAGCGCTCAAGGCCTGGCGCAGCGAGGTCGCCAAGGAGCACAACCTGCCCGCCTACGTGATCTTCCACGACGCCACCCTGGCTGCAATCGCCGAACGCGCGCCCGCCACGCTCGAAGACCTGCAGGGCATCAGCGGCATCGGCAGCAAGAAGCTGGAGGCCTACGGCGAGGATGTGCTGCGCGTGTGCGCGGCGTTCTGAACGGCCGGCGCGCTCCCAAGGCAACCCGGCAAGCTACTGAACGAAGCCCATGCCGCGCGACTCGCGCACTTCCGGCTTGATCCGGTGCTCGGCATCGAGCTGGTCCAGGAATTCGCCGACCGAGAATTCGACCGCCAGGATCTCGGTCTGCCGCTTGACGGCTGCGAAGTCGCCCGGGCACAGCTGCGAGAGCTTCGCCAGCCGCAGCCGGATGTCGTTGCTGAGCAGCGATGCATCGCCGCCCAGCGCCTCGTTGACGAACATGCGCTCGCGCTGCCCGGCGGTGAGCGGCATGAACTTGATCTTGAAGGTGAAACGGCGCAGCGCTGCCTGGTCGAGCCGGTCCATGAGATTGGTGGTGCACACGAAGATGCCGTCGAAGCGCTCCATGCCCTGCAGCATCTCGTTGACCTCGGTCACCTCGTAGGTGCGCTGGGCACCGCGGCGGTCCTGCAGGAAGCTGTCGGCCTCGTCCAGCAGCAGCACGGCCTTTTCGGCTTCGGCTTCCTTGAACATGGCGGCCATGTTCTGCTCGGTCTCGCCGACGTACTTGCTCATCAGGTCGCTGGCCTGCTTGATGATCAGCGGCCGGCCGATGGACCTGGCCAGGTGTTCGGCCAGCGCCGTCTTGCCGGTGCCGGGCGCGCCGTAGAAGCACAGCGTGCCGTGGCCGCGCGCCTTCACCGCCTCGACGATGCGCGGAATCTCGAAGCGGGACTCGACATTCAGCATGTCCATGTCGTAGGTGGTCACGCTGCGCCGTGCGCCCGGTGCATCGAGCGTGCCCAGCGCCAGATCGGCGTTCTTGAGCTGGCGTTCGATCAGGCTTTCGACCGAAGCGTGCTCGGTCATCGCCAGTGCCGCGAAACGCACCGCGGTGCGGATCTGCGCCGGCGTCAGGCCCTTGCGGCCGGCCAGCTTGGCGGTGAAGGCATCCGACACCGTGACGCCTTCGAGCGTCTTGCGCACCAGCTGCTCGCGCGCACCCGGCGGCGGCGACTTGAGCTCGAGGTGGTAGGCGAAACGGCGCCGGAAGGCCGGATCGATCTGCTCGATGCGGTTGGTGACCCACAGCGTGGGCACGGCGTTCGATTCGAGGATCTGGTTGACCCAGGCCTTGCCGCTGACGCTGCCGCTGGCCGGCGAGGGAATCTGCTCGGCCCGCGCCATCAGCTGCGCCGCTTCGGTGCTGATCGGCGGAAACACGTCCTCGACCTCGTCGAACAGCAAGGCGGCCTGCTCGCTGCCCTTGAGGAACACCTGCGCGATCTGCAGCGAGCGGTAGCGGTCGCGGCCGGACAGCGAATTGCCGTCGCGATCGGCGTACTCGACCTCGAACAACTCCAGCCCCGCGGCCTGCGCCACCACCTTGGCCAGCTCGGTCTTGCCGGTGCCGGGCGGTCCGTAGAGCAGCACGTTGACGCCGGCTTCCTTGCGCGCCACGGCGGCGCGCAGCAGCGTGACCAGCATCCGCGCATCGTCCTCGACGAAGGAAAAATCGTGTACCGACAGCGAACTCTTGGCCGAAGGCCGGGTAAACACCGCCATCAGCTCGTTGCGGTCCCGGTATTCGCGCATCAGCACCGGCGGCAGTTTCTCGCTGACCTTCATCAGGTCGGCCAGGTCGGTGATGTTGTGCTCGGAGATCAGGTTTTCGACCAGCCCGATGCGCTCCAGCCGCGAACCCGCGCGCAGCGCCTCGCCGACCTCGCTGGCATTCACGCCCGCCACTTCCGCGATCGCGGCATAGGCTTCGGGCGCGTTGTTGACCTTGAACTCCACCAGCAGCGAGCGCAGGTCGCGCTGGTAGCGCGCCAGGGTGCCGTAGAGCAGCAGGGCGCGCTCGGCCTTGTTGAGCTGCAGCAGACCGGCCAGCGCATCGATGTTCTTCTCGACCAGGGTGGACTGCTTGCGCAGCGCATGCGTGAGCCAGTCGCGCGTGACCGACAGCACCGACAGCAGGTCCTTCGGCTGGTCCTTGGCGTACTCGTCCAGGTAGAAGAACAGCGTGCCTTCCTCGTAGGGGCCGCGCCAGACGCCGTGGCGCTCGAGCAGCGTGCGGCCGTCGAAGCCTTCCACGCCCTTCCAGACCTCGTTGCCCGCGCAGCGGCGGCCGAGGAACTCGCGCAGCCGCTGCAGCACCGGCAACGGCCAGACCAGATGCCGCCCGGTGAGCGACAGCAGCCCGTTGAGGTCGCGCCGCAC
>DASXKG010000173.1:0-10764 GCA_036496965.1 Variovorax sp. | reverse complement strand
GATGTCGGTATCGGTGTACCCCGGGCAGACGGCATTGACGGTGATGCCGCGCACAGCCAGTTCGAGCGCCAGCGAACGGGTCAGCCCGATCACCCCGTGCTTGGCGGCAACGTAGGCCGCGACGTAGGCATAGCCGCGCTGTCCCGCGGTGCTCGCCACGTTGACGATGCGGCCGGTCCCGGCTGCCATCAGATCCGGAAGTGCGGCTTGCGTGCACAGGAAGGTGCCCGTGAGGTTGACCGCCAGCATGCGCTGCCATTGGTCCAGGGATGTCCTGTGAAACGGGGCGCTCTCGGCCTGCCCCGCGTTGTTGACCAGGATGGCCACCGGCCCCAGCGCGGCGCGGGCCGCGGCGAAGGCCGCCGTGACCTGGTCGGGCTGGGCAATGTCGCAAAGGACAATCTGTGCCCGCGCACTCGGCGGCAGCGCCGCCGCCGACTGCTCCAGCACGCCGCGGTTGCGGCCCATCAAGCTCAGCGTGGCGCCTTGCGCGGCGAGCCGGCTCGCGATGGCCGCCCCGATGCCGCGACCCGCGCCGGTGACCACCGCGTGGCGCCCGTTCAATGCCGTCATGTCAGACACCTTGCGCCTTGTTCGCCTGTTCGAGCGGCGAAAGACCCGCGGCCTGTGCCGCCATCGTGCGTTCGCGCTCCAGATTGCGCTCCAGCTGCACCTTGCCCGCGTGGTATTGCTTCGGCCAGGCCACGTCCAGGTAGCCGATCTTGGCCGCTTCCATCAGCGTCCAGGCCGGATTGGCCAGGTGCGGACGCGCGACCGCGCAGAGGTCGGCCCGGCCGGCGGCGATGATGCTGTTGACATGGTCGGCCTCCGAGATGGCGCCCACCGCAATGGTCGGAATGCCGGCCTCGTTGCGCACCCGGTCCGCGAACGGCGTCTGGAACATGCGGCCGTAGACGGGCGCTTCCTTCTTGCTGATCTGGCCGGAGGAGCAGTCGATCAGGTCGGCGCCGGCCGCCTTGAAGGCGCGCGCGATCTGGATCGCATCGTCCGGCGTGATGCCGCCTTCGACCCAGTCGTGCGCGGAGATGCGCACCGAGATCGGCTTGTCGGCAGGCCAGGCCTCGCGCACGGCGTGGAACACTTCCAGCGGGTAGCGCAGGCGATTGTCCAGGCCACCGCCGTATTCGTCGTTGCGCTGGTTGGTCAGCGGCGAGATGAAGGACGACAGCAGGTACCCGTGGGCGCAGTGCAGTTCGAGCCAGTCGAAGCCGGCTTCGGCGGCCCAGCGCGTGGCGCGCACGAAGTCGTCCCGCACGCGCTCCATGTCTGCGCGCGTCATCGCATGCGACCACTGGCTCACGCCGTCGAGATACTGCTGCGGCGACGCCGAGATGAGCGGCCAGTTGCCCTCCTCGAGCGGCTGGTCGATGCCCTCCCAGGCCCGACGCGTCGAGCCCTTGGCGCCGGCATGGCCGATCTGGAGAGCGATCTTCGCGTCGCTGTTGGCATGCACGAAATCGACGATGCGTTTCCAGCCGTCGCGTTGTTCGACATTCCACAGGCCCGGGCAGCCGGGGGTGATGCGCGCATCCGGGGAAACGCAGGTCATCTCCGCCACCACCAGGCCGGCGCCGCCCATCGCCCGCGCGCCCAGGTGCACCAGGTGGTAGTCGGCCGGCAAGCCATCCACGCAGGAGTACTGCGCCATGGGGGAGACCACGACGCGATTCTTCAGCGTGGTGCCTCGCAGCTTGAACGGCGTGAGCATCGGCGGGATGGGCGCCCTGGCAGGCGCTGGCTGAACCCCGGCGCGTTCGGCGATCCAGTGCTCGTAGTTCTCGACGTAATCCTTGTCGCGCACGCGCAGGTTTTCATGGCTGATGCGCTGGCTGCGCGTGAGCAGCGAGTAGGCAAACTGCTCGGGCGGCAAGCCGACGTAGCGCTCGACATTCTCGAACCACTCGGTCGAGTTGCGCGCCGCATTCTGGATGCGCAGCACTTCGATGCTGCGCACGGCTTCGTAGTCCTTCAGTGCGGCGGCCAGATCCTCGGGTTGGCGGCCGATGCAGCGGGCCAGTTCGATGGCGTCTTCCAGCGCCAGCTTGGTTCCCGAACCGATCGAGAAGTGCGCCGTGTGCGCGGCGTCGCCCATCAGCACGACCGGCGCGCGGCCGTTGTGGTGCACCCAGTGCTGGCAGACCACGCGCGGGAACTTGATCCATTGCGCCGACCCGCGCAGGTGACTCGCGTTGGAGATCAGCGCATGGCCGTCCAGGTCTTTCTCGAAGAGCTTCTCGCAATACGCGATCGCCTCTTCCTTCTCCATCTTGTCGAGGCCCGCCTTGAGCCACACTTCCTCGGGCGTCTCGACGATGAAGGTCGAGGTTTCGTCATCGAACCGGTAGGCATGCGCCTGGAACCAGCCATGCTCGGTCTGCGCGAACGCGAAGGTGAAGGCGTCGAAGAGCTTCCTGGTTCCCAGCCAGACGAAACGGCAGCGGCGGGTGTCGATGTCGGGCTGGTAGGTCGAGGCGTATTTGGTGCGGATGCGGCTGTTCAGGCCGTCGCAGGCAATGATCAGGTCGGCCTCGGGATATTGCTCGTCGCCCTGCACGTCAGTCTCGAAGACCAGCTCGACCCCCACCTCTTCGCAGCGCCGCTGCAGGATGTTGAGCAGCCGCTTGCGCCCGATGCCGCAAAAGCCGTGGCCGCCCGAGCGCACCCGGCTGTCGCCGATGTGGACCTCGATGTCGTCCCAGTGGTTGAAGGCATCGAGGATCTGCGCCGCGGAAGTCGGATCGGCCTGCTGCAGATTGCCCAGGGTCTGGTCCGAGAACACCACGCCCCAGCCGAAGGTGTCGTACGGCCGGTTGCGCTCCACGACCGAGATCTGGTGCGAGGGATTCTGCTGCTTCATCAGCAGCGCGAAATAGAGGCCGGCGGGGCCGCCGCCAATGCAGACGATGTTCATCAATGCTCCTTGCGTGCGCTCGACGCTGTTGTCCCGAAATACATTAGGTATAAATACTTGAGATCTAAACTATCGACCAACGAACTATATTGGAGATGATCCGGCTTTTCAAGGGGCAGTGGCGCTTTTCTTGGCGATTGCGCCATCCGCAGCGCCATGTGACCGGTTTCAGTGGCCTGGAGGGCGTTCGGCCTCGGGGCCGGCGCGCCCCTCTTCCGACAGCGCCGCATGCAACAGCTGGCGCAGCCAGATGTTGGCCGGATCCTTGTGCACCCGGCGGTGCCAGAACTGATGCACTGCGATCACCGGTGATTTGATCGGCATCTCGACGATCCGGACCTTGGCGTAGTTCTGGCAAACATGCGCCAGATGGATCGGCACCGTGGCGATGAGGTCCGAGTTCTCGATCACCGGCAGCAGGCTCATGAAGTGCGACAGCTCGACCAGCACGTTCAGCTGCAGCCCGCGCTGGCGCACGAACTGCTCGAACACATGTTCCCGGCCGTCCGGACGGACGACGGCGTGCGTGGCGGCGAGGTATTCCTTCATCGTCAGGCGTCGCGCCGCTGCCGGATGGTCGTGGCGCACGATGCACACGTGCGTGTTGTCGAACAGCTTCTGCTGGACGAAGCCGGTGCGGTGCAGGTCGGGAAAGTAGCCCACCGCCAGGTCGGCGGCGCCGGCTTCCAGCGCCTCGGCCGCGGCCTGCGGCGGCCGGGTGATCGCGCGCAGCCTGGCGGTCGGCGCCTGCGCGGCGAACCGCTTCAACAGCCGCGGGATGAAATACACCTCGCCGATGTCCGGCGTGATCAAGGTGAATGCCCGCTCGGTGACCGAAGGATCGAAGGCCGAGCGCTGCAGGATCTCGCCATGGACGGTCTGCATCACCAGCCGGATCGGCGCCGCCAGCTCGGTGGCGCGCGGCGTGGGCTTCATCTCCTGGCCGGCGCGCACGAACAAGGGATCGTCGAAGGTCGCGCGCAGGCGGTTCAGCGCCGCGCTCATGGCCGGCTGGCTGAGACCGATCGCCTCGCCGGCCAGCGTCACGCTGCGCCGTTCGATCATCGCGTCGAAGGCCACCAGCAGGTTCAGGTCGATCGTTTTCAAATCCATGGCGTGGATTTTATCTATCCATCGAATCGACTTGCCGGATGGAAGGCAGCTTCCTAGACTTCGCTCCACGACGAATCGAGCTGCCGTCCCAGGCGCCCGCCACCGGAGACATGTCCGTGCCCATCCTTTTTTTCGAAGCGCCGCTGCGCGCAGGTCTGCAATGACTTCGCCGCTGCGTTGCCGCTGCGGCATCGACGTGCATGCGCACGTGGTGCCGCGCGACTTTCCGGCCTATGCGGGACGCGCCGCGCCGAGCGCATGGCCCAGCGCCACCGAAGCCGCCGCGGTCGACGGCCTGTGCCATCGCAGCATCACCATCAGCGGCAAGAACTACCGCACGGTCTCCGAGAAATGCTGGAGCCCGTCGCGCCGCATCGCCGACTTTGCCGAGATGGGCCTGGCCCGGCAGGCGATCTCGCCGATGCCCGAACTGCTGTCCTACTGGTTCGAGCCGGCGGATGCGCTGCAACTGCTGCGCTACCTGAATGGCCAGATCGCCGACATGGTGGGCCAGGCCGGCGGGGCGCTCATCGGCCTGGGCGCCGTGCCGCTGCAGGACGTGGACATGGCCATCGCCGAGTTGCGCCGCCTGATGGAAGCGGAAGGCTTTGCGGGGGTGGAGATCGGCAGCAACGTCAACGGCGTGCCGATCGGCGATCCGCGCTTCCTGCCCTTCTTCGAGGCATGCCAGGCGCTGGATGCGGCGGTGTTCGTCCATGCCCTCAAGCCCACCGGGATGGACCGCCTGGTCGGCCCGGCGCCGCTGCAGCAGGTGCTGGCCTACCCGAGCGATGTCGGCCTGGCCGCCGCCTCGGTGATCACCGCGAACCTGTTGCTGCGCGTGCCGCGGCTGCGCATCGCCTTCAGCCACGGCGGGGGCACCCTGGCCAGCCTGCTGCCGAGATTGCAACAAGGCTGGGGCGTATTCCCGGCGCTGGCGCAGGCGATCGAGCTGGCACCACGCGAGCAGGCGCGGCGCCTGTTCTTCGACACCCTGGTCTTCGACAGCGCCACGCTGCAGCACCTGGTGGCCAGCTTCGGCGCGGACCGGTTGATGCTCGGCACCGACCATCCCTTCAATTTCCACGAGCGCCGCCCCGTCGAACGGGTGACGGACTGCGGCTTCGCCACGCAGACCGAAGAGGCGCTGCTGTGGCGCAATGCCGAGCGCTTTCTCGGCCTCACGCACAAGGAACCCACGCCATGAGTTCTCCCTGGATCCAGGGCCTGCGCAGTGTCTCGCTGCATGTGCCCGATCTGGCCAAGGCGATCGACTTCTACACCCAGGTCTGGAATCTCGAGGTCGCCGAGCGCACCGAGCAAGCCGTGTACCTGCGCGGCAGCGGGAGCGACCACCATCTGCTGGCGCTGCACGGCGCGGACCGGCTGGCGCTCGGCTGCGTCACCCTGCGCGCACGCAGCGCGGCCGCGCTGGCCGCGATCGAAGCTGCATCGCCGGCTGCCGGCGCGCGGCTGCTGCGCCCGGTGTCCTCGATCGACGAACCCGGCGGCGGTTGCGGCCTGGTGCTGGGCGATCCGGATGGGCGGGTGTTCCAGGTGGTGCACGGGGACGAGCGGCGCGACGCGCGCGAGGACCAGCCCGACCGGCCGATCCGCCTCGCGCATGCTGTGCTCAACAGCCATGACGTCGGCGCGACGCAGGCCTTTCTGGAGCGCGCCTTCGGCTTCACCCTGGCGGACAGGACCCGGATCATGGCCTTCATGAACTGCGACCGCGACCATCATTCGCTGGCCCTGGGCGACGCCGACAACGACGCCCTCAACCATGTCGCCTTCCTGATGCCGGACGTGGACGCGGTCATGCGCGGCGGTGGCCGCATGCGCGACGCCGGCCATGCCATCGAATGGGGGCCCGGGCGCCACGGGCCGGGCAACAACGCCTTCAACTATTTCATCGGCCCGTTCGGCGAGGTCATCGAATACACCGCCGATGTGCAGCAGATCGACGACAGCTACCGCGCCGGCGGCCCCGCGGACTGGACCTGGCCGCCGGGGCGGGTGGATCAATGGGGCATCTCCCAGCCGCCCTCTTCCGCGCTGAAGCAAGCGCAGCGCACGGTCTTCTTCGCTCCCTTTTCCTGATCCCACAGAGCACGACATGAAATTCACCACCTTCCTTCAAGGCTCCCAGCCGCGCCTGGGCCTGGTCGACGGCGCCGGCGTCATCGACCTGAACGCCGCCCAGCCGCAGGTGCCGCCCGACCTGCGCCAGGCCCTGCGGGCCGGCGTCGATCTGGCGGCGGCCGCGCGCGCCGCGCTGGCCAGCGGCGCGGCCCGCCTGCCCTGGTCGGGCCTGACCCTGGCGCCCCTGGTTCCCGAGCCGGGCAAGATCATCTGCCTGGGACTGAATTACTTCGACCATGCCAAGGAAGGCGGCCGCGACAAGCCCGACTACCCGTGGTTCTTCTTTCGCGGCGCGAGCTCGCTGATCGGCCACGGCCAAGCCGGCCGGGTGCCGAAGGTGTCCGCCAAGTTCGACTACGAGGCAGAGGTGGCCGTGCTCATCGGTCGGCAGGTACCGCGCCACACGGCGCGCGCCGACGCACTGACCTATGTCTTCGGCTACAGCTGCTTCAACGACATGTCGGTGCGCGACTACCAGAAGCGCACGCCGCAGTGGACCATCGGCAAGAACTTCGATGCCACCGGCGGTTTCGGCCCGGTGCTGGTCAGCGCCGATGAACTACCGCCCGGCGCAGCGGGATTGAAGATCGAGGGACGCCTGAACGGCGCCGTGATGCAGAGCGCCAACACCGACGACATGATCTTCGGCGTTGCGGAGACCATCGAACTGCTGTCCGAGGTGCTGACCCTCGAGCCTGGCGACGTGATCGTCATGGGCACGCCCGCCGGCGTCGGCCAGGCGCGCACGCCGCCGGTCTGGATGAAGCATGGCGATCGTTTCGAGGTCGAGGTGGAGCGCATCGGAACACTCGTCAATCCGATCGCCGACGAAGCCGCCTGAGATGCCAGAGGCGGAACCCCTCTACGACGTCGCGGTCGTCGGATTCGGACCCTCGGGTGCCGTGGCGGCGGGCCTGCTGGGCCAGGCCGGGCTGCGCACCTACGTCTGCGATCGCGCCCAGGGCGTGTACGACAAGCCGCGCGCCATCGCGCTCGATCACGAGATCATGCGGGTGTTCCAGCAGCTGGGCGTGGTGGAAGCCGTCGCGCCCCACACCGAGCCCTTCACGCCTTCGGAATACTTCGGCGTCGACGGCCAGCTGATCCGGCGCATGACCATGGTCGCGCCGCCCTATCCCCTGGGCTACACCCCTTCGCTGGTGTTCTCGCAGCCGCCCGTGGAACAAGTGCTGCGTGAGCATGTCGCGGCACTCGACGAGGTCACGATCGAGCTCGGGGTCGAGTTGATCGCACTGGCGCAGGATCCGGATGCGGTCACGCTGCAACTTCGCGACCTGCAAGGCAAGAAGCGCAGCATCCGCGCCCGCCACGTGATCGGTTGCGACGGCGCCTCCAGCACCGTGCGCAGCCTGCTCGGCCTGCCGCTGGAGGACCTGGACTTCGACGAGCCCTGGCTGGTGGTCGACGTGCGGGTCAACGAGGCCGGACTGGCGCGCCTGCCCGCCACCAGCGTGCAGTACTGCGAGCCCGACCGACCGTCGAGCTTCATCATCGGCCCGGGCCGCCATCGGCGCTGGGAGATCTCCCTGCATGCCGACGAGGACCCGCGCGAGGCGGCCACGCCCGAAGCCACTTGGAAACTGCTCTCACGCTGGATCGGCCCGGCGGACGGCGAGTTGTGGCGTCAGGCCAGCTACCGCTTCCATGCCCTGGTGGCGTCGCGCTGGCGCGCGGGACGGGTGTTCGTGGCCGGCGATGCCGCGCACCAGCAGCCGCCCTTTCTCGGCCAGGGCATGTGCCAGGGGATCCGCGACGTGGGCAACTTGTGTTGGAAGATCGTCGCCGCCCAACGCGGCGGCCTGGATGGCGCGGCTTGCGAGGCGCTGCTCGATTCCTACGGCGACGAACGCAAGGACCATGTGCGCGCGCTGACCGCAACCATCAAGGGCATCGGCGCGGTGATCTGCGAACGGGACGTGGCCAGGGCCAGGGCGCGCGATGCGCAGCTGCTGGAAGCCTGCGCCAGCCAAGTCAGGGACACACCGCGCCAAGACGTGCTGCCGCGCCTGGCCGCCGGCTGCCTCTCCCGGGCCGCGCACAGCGCGCGCGGAACGCTGTTCCCGCAACCGCGCGTCAGCGCACCGGATGGCCGCACGGGCCTGATGGATGCGCTCGCAGGCTGCGGATGGCGGCTGGTGCTGGAGCGCGAACTCGAAGCGGCCGCGCATGGCCTGCCCCACTGGCATCCGACCCTCGGCGTGCTGCGGCTGAGCGCCGGGGCCTGGCAGGAGCATGACGGCGTCGTGCGCGCATGGATGGAGCGCCATGGCTGCCACGCGGCGCTGGTGCGGCCGGACCACTATGTCTTCGGCGCTGCCGCCGACGCCAAGGAGCTGGCCGAACTGCTGCGCGACTGGCAGGGCTGGCTCGCGCGCGGCGAAGCGGTGACGACCGATTGAACGAACGACAAGCACCAGGAGACAGACATCATGAACCGAAGAAGCTTCCAGCTCGCCCTCGCGTCCGCGGCATGGGCATCCTGGGCCGACGCCAGCCACGCCGACAGCCCCTGGCCCGACCGGCCGATCCGGCTGGTGCTCTCCCAACCCGTGGGCTCGGGGCCGGACAACGTGGCGCGCGTACTCGGCGCCGCGCTGGCCGAATCGCTGGGCCAGCCCTTCATCATCGACAACCGGCCCGGCGGCCAGAACATCATCGGCGCCCAGGTCGTCAGCCGTGCCACGCCCGACGGCTACACGCTCTACTTCGCCACCACCGCGGCCCTGGTGACCAACAGCTACCTGTTCAAGTCGCTGCCCTACGACCCGCTGAAGGATTTCGCGCCGGTGGCCTTCGTCGCCAACAGCCCGTTCGCGATCCTGGTGAACGGTGATTCGCCGATCCTGTCGATCGACGACCTCCTGGCGCGCAGCCGGGCGGAGCCCGGCAAGCTGTCCGTGGCCAACGAGGGGCCGCGCACCTTCGGCGGCATGATCGCCAAGCTGATGAACGCGCGCGCCAAGGCCGGCGCCAACCTGGTGTCGTACAGCTCGGTCGCCACCGCCATGCAGGACGTGATGGGCGGGCATGCCGACGTGCTGGTGGCCGATGTCGCCTCGACCGCGGAACTGGCGCGCAAGGGGCACCTGCGCATGCTGGCCGTCACCTCGCCCCAGCCCATCGTCGGCTGGGACAAGGTGCCGACGCTGGCCGCAACGCTGCCGGGTTTCGATATGGTCGGCTGGCTCGGCCTCGTCGCGCCGGCCCAGACGCCGCCGGCGGTCGTTGCACGGCTGAACGCGGAGGTCAACAAGCTGCTGGCCAATCCGGCCATGGCCGGGAAGATCCTCTCGATCGGCCCGATCGCCGCGCCCGGCAGCACGCCGCAGCAGTTCGACGCCTTCCTGCACGGCGAGCACCAGCGCCTCGGGCAGGTGGCGTCCGAAATCGGCTTGCTGCCGGAATAGGCATCAGTCGCCGGACGGGAGCGATATGCTGAGCTCCCATGCCTGCCAAGACCCTCCTGATCGTCTACCACTCGATGACCGGCGGCACCGCCCAGATGGCCAACGCGGCCGCCGAAGGCGCGCGCACGGAAGCCGAGGTGCAGGTTCGATTGCTGGCCGCGCCCGATGCGCAGCCCGATGACGTGCTGGGCGCCGACGGCTACCTGTTCGCCACGCCCGAGAACCTGGCGGCGATGGCCGGGCTGATGAAGGACTTCTTCGATCGCAGCTACTACGCCGCGCTCGACCGGATCAACGGGCGGCCCTACGCCGCGCTGGTCTGCGCGGGCAGCGACGGGCAGAACGCGGCGCGCCAGCTCGAGCGCATCGCCACCGGCTGGCGGCTGCGCGCCGTGGCCCAGACCCTGATCGTCTGCACCCATGCGCAGACGCCCGAAGACATCGCCAGGCCCAAACAGATCGAGGCCGGCGATCTGGCGCGCTGCCGCGAGCTCGGTGCGGGCCTGGCCGCCGGCATGGCGCTGGGCGTGTACTGAGGCTTGCCGCTTCATGGCGCGGTCACATCCCGCACCGACGATGCAGAATCCGCAGGGTTCGACGATCGACGGGAGCCAGTGATGAAAGCAGAGACGAAAGGCGCCGATCCTGCCGGGTCGGACGCCGACCATGACCCAGCCGGCGCAACGATCTCTCGCCGCGGATTCTTCAAGGGTGCCGGCGCCGCAGGCCTGGCCGCTGCCGCTTCGCCTTTTGGGCTGGCGGCCAGCCCGGCGCCGGCCGCTGCCGATGGCACGCCGCAGCAGATTCACCTGACCTGGGGCAACGACAGCTGCACGAGCGTCTTCGTCTCCTGGGTGTCGCCGGCCCAGGCCGTGAATCCGCGGGTTCGCTTCAGGCACTCTTCCGCCAGCGAGCGCACGGCGCCGGCAGTGCAGCGGACCTATACCGACGGACTCAATGGACAGACCGTCTTCACCTACCACGCGCAGCTGGATCGTCTCCCGCCGGATGAGACGATCCTCTACACAGTCACGGTGGATAACGCCAGCCAGGACGGCCAGCCCTTCACCGCCGCCTTCCAGACCGCGCCCACGGGAAGAAAGGCCTTTCGCTGGACCAGCTACGGCGACCTCGCGACACCGGTCA
>DASXKG010000172.1:0-3199 GCA_036496965.1 Variovorax sp. | reverse complement strand
GTGGTCCATGAAGGGCTGGACGCGGATGATCGCGTTGTGGCCCCAGTAGTGCGACTCGCCGAGCTGCCAGAACTGCATGCCGAGCGTGAACAGGCGGCCGGTCATGCGCGAGGCGAACTGCTGGGCGCGGGCGTGCAGCGTCACGTGGCCGATGGCCTGGGTCGCAGTCTGGATGATGCCGGCGCTCGGGTTGGCTTCCATCAGCTTGACCATCGAGCAGAGGCAGTCGCCGCTCATGACGCTATCGGCATCGAGCACGACCATGTAGCGGTAGTCCTTGCCCCAGCGGCGGCAGAAGTCGGCCACGTTGCCGGCCTTGCGGTGCGTGCGCCGGGTGCGCAGGCGGTAGTAGACCTCGACCTGCTCGGGCTGATTGGGGTTGTTCACTTGATTGAGGGCCAGCGCGGCGCGCAGGTCTTCCCAGGCAGCGTGCTCGGCGGCGGCGATCTCGGGCGTGTAGCTGTCGGACAGCACGAACACGTCGAACTGCTTCGCGTGGCCGGTGGCGGCGACCGATTCGCAGGTGGCGCGCAGGCCGGCGAAGACGGTGGCCACGTCCTCGTTGCAGATCGGCATGATGATCGCCGTGCGCGCATCCGGGTTCATCGGGTGGTGGGCCACCTGCTTGCCCGACAGCGCGTGCTTGTCGCCGTAGACCGAGACATAGAAACCCATCAGCGCGGTCACGAAACCGGTCACGACCCAGCCGGACAGGATGGCGTAGAGCGCGATCTGGCTGTATTCGAGCCACAGGTTGTCGTAGTCGGGCTGCAGGCGGGCGAAGAGCAGGGCGGCGATCACCGTGCTGAGCACGGTGAGCGCAACGAAGGTCTGGCGCCGCTGCGATGCCGCGCGCTGCCAGGGCTGGCGCTCGCCCGGGCTGTCGCCAGCCGCTGCCGCGCGGGCACCACCGGCGCCGAGCTTGACCAGCAAGGCGGTGCCGATGCTGTTCCAGAAACCGCGCCAGGGCCGCGGCGCCATCGAGCCCCGGTTGATCGGCGGCGCCGTCACCGAGTTGGGATGGCGCTCTTCGCGCACGGGGCTGCGGCGGTGAACGAAATCGCCTTCGGCCAGCCGTTCGGATTGGGAATACTGATTGGGCTTCATGGGTGGCACCTCAAGCGCGTTGCTTGTCGACGGATGGGGTGTCGCCAATTGCCGGAAAGCGCTTGAACACGCTGTCGGGCGCCATGCCGTCGGCGCCCGCGAGGGCGGCCGACGTGAGACCCGCGGCACGGGGCCGCGAGAGGTAGAACTGCTTTTGACGCAGGCCGTCGCGCTGCGGACGCAGTGCGAAAGAGGGGCTCGTGAGTGCTGTCATGCCTGTACAGGGGCAAACCCTGTGCCAGCACCGAAAAAGCCTTTCAAATCAATAGCTTGAGTTGAAAATCCGGCTTTTTTCAGAGGCCTGGGCGCGAAAACGCCCGGCAAACCCCCGGATCTGTCGCCTGGGCCCGACAGCTCGCCAGCCTGACTGGAAAAGTCCAATCAAATCAATAACTTGCCGTGTCGCTGGTCAGCGACTGTTTTCGCCGGCAGGGGACGAACCCTCGGCCTTGAAGTGGCCCGGCGTGAGCTCGTGCTTCTGCAGCAGCCGATAGAACTCGGTCCGGTTGCGATCGGCAAGCCTGGCCGCATCGGCCACGTTGCCGTCGGTCAGCTTCAGCAGCCCGACCAGGTAGTCGCGCTCGAAGCGCTGCTTGGCCTCGGCGTAGGTCTGCACCTCCACGCTCGGCACGCGCAGCGCGCGCTGCACCAGCGCCAGCGGAATCAGGGGTGAGCTCGACAGCGCGCAGACCTGTTCCACCACGTTGAAGAGCTGCCGTACGTTGCCCGGCCAGGACGCCGTGGTCAGCGCCTTCAGTGCCTCGGGCGCGAAACCCGACAGCCGCTTGCCGTACTTGGTCGACAGCCGCTGCAGGAAGTGATTGGCCAAGAGCGGAATGTCCTCGCGCCGCGCCGACAGCGGCGGCAGGCTCAGCGTCACGACGTTCAGCCGGTAGTAGAGGTCCTCGCGGAACTGGCCGGCTTCCATGGCGGCGTCGAGGTCGCGGTGCGTGGCCGAGATGATCCGCACGTCGACAGCGATCGACTGGCTGGCGCCGAGCGGCCGCACCGCGCGTTCCTGCAGCACCCGCAGCAGCTTGACCTGCAGGGCCGGCGGCATGTCCCCGATTTCGTCCAGCAGCAGGGTGCCGCCGTCGGCCTGCTGGAACAGGCCCTTGTGGTTGGCGACGGCGTCGGTGAAGGCGCCCTTCATGTGGCCGAACAGTTCCGACTCGAGCAGCGCCTCGGGGATGGCGCCGCAATTGACCGCCACGAAAGGCTTGTCGGCGCGCGCGCTGGCCCGATGGATGGCACGCGCCAGCACCTCCTTGCCGGCACCGCTGTCGCCGCGCAGCAGCACGCTGGCATCCGACTTGGCGACCATGCGTGCCTCGGCCAGCAGCTCGGCCATGCGGTTGCTGCGGCTGACGATCTCGGAACGCCAGCTCTCGTCGCCGCGCTTGCCGGACTCCGCCGCGGGTGCCCCGAGCGCCAGCGCCTGGGCGATCTTGTCGAGCAGTTCGCGGCCGTCGTAGGGCTTGGTCAGGTAGGTGAAGACGCCGCGTGCGGTGGCTTCGACCGCGTCGGGAATCGTGCCGTGCGCGGTCAGCAGGATCACCGGCAAGGTCGGATGCCGCTTGCGGATCTCGTCGAACAGCGCCAGGCCGTCGCGCCCGGGCAGGCGCACGTCGCTCAGGACCAATTGGGGATGCTCGATCTCCAGTTGCGTGAGCGCCGATTCGGCCGAAGTCACCGCGGTGACCTGGTAGCCGGTGGACGTGAGGCGCATGGACAGCAGCCGCAGCATGTCGGGGTCGTCGTCGACCACCAGCAGGCGGGCGCCGCGCGCCCCCTCGCCCGGGGGCAGGGGTGCCTTGGGCGAGGTCGGCGCTGCGCTCATGGCTTCGGTGCGTTGGCCGCCGGCGCGACGGTGGCGGCGGGCGGTGGATTGGGGCGCGCAAAACTGCGCTCGATGGCCCGCAGTGCCTCGATGCGGTCGTTGAGCTGGTCGATGCGGCGCTGGCTGTCGCGCAGCTGCTGGACCTGCTTGTCGCGGTCGTCCTCGACCTTGCGCTGTTCCGCATAGCGCGCGGCGAGCGTGCGTGCCAGCGGCTGCAGCGGCTGGGCCTCGGCCGCCGGGTTGGCGATCACG
>DASXKG010000171.1:0-7075 GCA_036496965.1 Variovorax sp. | reverse complement strand
GCGATCTCGAAGCCGCGGCCTTCGCCGAGCAGGATGTTGCCCACCGGCACGCGCACGTTCTCGAAGGTCATCTCGACGTGGCCGTGCGGCGCATCGTCATAGCCCATCACGTTGAGCGGGCGGATGATCTTGATGCCCTGGGCGTCGGCCGGCACGATGACCATGCTCTGCTGCGAATGGCGTGGCGCGTCGGGTTCCGACTTGCCCATGGTGATGAAGACCTTGCAGCGCGGATCGGCCGCCCCCGAGATCCACCATTTGCGGCCATTGATGACGTACTCGTCGCCCTGGCGCTCGATGCGGGTGGCGATGTTGGTGGCATCGCTGGAGGCCACGTCGGGCTCGGTCATGGCGAAGGCCGAGCGGATCTCGCCCTCGAGCAGCGGCTTGAGCCAGCGCGCCTTGATCGCGTCCGAGCCGTAGCGCGCGATGGTCTCCATGTTGCCGGTGTCGGGTGCCGAGCAGTTGAAGGCTTCGCTGGCCCATGGCACCCGGCCCATGATCTCGGCCAGGGGCGCATATTCCTGGTTGGTCAGGCCCGCGCCCTCGTAGCCCGAGGCCGCGGCGCTGTCGACCGGCAGGAACAGGTTCCACAGGCCCTGGGCCTTGGCCTTCGCCTTCAGCTTCTCCACGGTGTTGAGCGCGGTCCAGCGCTTGCCGGCGGCCGTATTGGCGGCCAGTTCGGCCGAGTACTCGGCCTCGGCCGGATAGATGTGGTCTTCCATGAAGGCACTGACGCGCTTCTGCAAGTCCTTGGTCTTGGCCGAATAGTCGAAATCCATGGTGACTCCTGAGGGTAAGAAAGGGTTCAGGCCAAGAGCGTTCGGCTCATGCGCGCTGCGCGAACTGCCACGCCATCTCGGCCATCGGCCGCGCGCCGCGGCCCGAAGCCACGGCCTGCTCGCTCGATGCGGTGCCGGCCTCGACCCGCTTGGCAATGCCTTGCAGGATGGCGGCCATGCGAAACAGGTTGTAGGCCTGGTAGAAGTTCCAGTCCGGCGCCAGGGCCTCGGGCGTGGTGAGGCCGGTGCGATCGCAGTACTTGCGGATGTATTCGCTCTCGCTCGGAATGCCCAGGCTCTTCAGGTCGGCGCCGCCGATGCCGCGGAAGGTGCCGGCCGGGATGTGCCAGGACATGCAGTGATAGCTGAAGTCGGCCAGCGGATGGCCGAGCGTGGACAGTTCCCAGTCGAGCACCGCGATCGCGCGCGGCTCGGTGGCATGGAACATGATGTTGTCCAGCCGATAGTCGCCGTGCACGATCGAGGTCATGCCCGCGTCGCGCCCACTGGCCGGAATGTGCGCCGGCAGCCACTCGATGAGCCGGTCCATCTCCGGGATCGGCTGCGTGATCGAGGCCATGTACTGCTTGCTCCAGCGGCCGATCTGGCGCTCGAAGTAGTTGCCGGGCTTGCCGTAGTCCGCCAGCCCGCGCTCGGCGAACTTGACGGTGTGCAGTGCGGCGATGACCCGGTTCATCTCGTCGTAGATGGCGCCGCGCTCGGCGTTGCTCATGCCGGGCAGCGACTGGTCCCACAGCACGCGCCCGGACATGAACTCCATCACGTAGAAGGCGCGTCCGATCACGGACTCGTCCTCGCACAGGCAGTACATGCGCGGCACCGGCACGCCGGTGCCGGCCAGGCCGCTCATCACCTTGAACTCGCGCTCGATCGCGTGCGCCGACGGCAGCAGCTTGGCGACCGGACCCGGCTTGGCCCGCATCACATAGCTCTGCGAGGCCGTGACCAGCTTGTAGGTTGGATTCGATTGGCCGCCCTTGAACATCTCAACTGTCAAGGGGCCCTTGAAGCCGTCGAGGTGCTTCTCGAGCCATGCGGTCAGCGCGTCGATGTCGACGAGGTGCTGCCCGGAGACGGCACGGGTGCCGATGAATTTGTCGAAGTCCTGGGTCATGTCTCTGGTTTCTTCAGATGGGTCGGCTTACTGGTCGTCGGCTTCGGAAATGCGCATCAGCGCCGCGCGGTCGAGCACCACCAGGCCGCCCGGCTCGATGCGGATCGCTTCCTCGCGCTCCATCGCCTTCAGTTCCTGGTTCACGCGCTGGCGCGATGCGCCCAGCAGCTGCGCCAGTTCTTCCTGCGCCAGATGCAGTCCGATGCGCATCTGGCTGCCGTCGGCCAGGTTGGGCACGCCGTAGCTGCGCACCAGATGGATCAGCTGCTTGGCCAGGCGGGCCCGCAAGGGCAGGGTGTTCAGATCCTCGACCAGGCCGAAGAGTTGCCGGATGCGCCGCGCCTGCAGGCGCATCAAGGCCTCGTAGAGCTCGATGTGCTCCGCCAGGATCTTTCGGAAGTCGGCCCGCGCCACGCAGAGAATCGTCGAGTCGCCATGCGCATAGGCGTCGTGCGTGCGCCGGTCGCCGTCGAAGATCGCGACATCGCCGAACCAGATGCCCGGCTCCACGTAGGTCAGCGTCACCTGCTTGCCGGACACGGCGGTCGAGCTCACGCGCACCGCGCCCTTGGCGCAGGCGATCCACTGTTCGGGCGGATCGCCGCGCGCAGCGATCAGGTCGCCGTCCTTGTAGCGTTTGACGTAGGCACATCGGAGGATGTCGTGGCGCAGGGAGGGGGAGAGGGAAGAGAACCAGCGACCACCGTTGATCGCTTCACGTTCTTCGATGGTAAGAATGGGGTCGTCCATGGACTGTCCTGTCGGTGACTGGGGGGCGGCCGCTTGTCGCACGAGCGACGCGTGCTCAGGAGTAGTGCGGGGTCTCCTTGGCAAGGAAGGCCGCGATGCCGATGCCCGCATTGGCATGATGCAGGTTGCGCACGAAGTGATCGCGCTCCTGGGCCAGTTGCGCCACCAGCGTGGCGCCCTTGGCTTCGTTGAGCAGTTCCTTGACGCTGGCCAGCGCGTTCGGCGCCCGGGCGTTGAGCCGCCCTGCCAGGGCCAGCGCCGCGGCCAGGGCCTGGCCGTTGTCGGTCAACTGGTTGACCAGACCGAAGGCATGCAGGCGCGCGGCGTCGATGCGTTCGCCCTGCATCAGCCATTCGCTGGCGATCTGGCGCGGCAGCGCCTGGGCGAGCTGCCAGCTCAGGCCACCGTCGGGCGACAGCGCGACATTGCTGTAGGAGGCCGCGAACACCGCGTCGCGCGCGGCGACCACGAAGTCGCAACTCAACGCCAGCGAGAAGCCGGCGCCGGCGGCCGCGCCCTCGACGGCCGCGATCACCGGCTTGGGAAAGGTGCGGATCGAATCGATCCAGGTGTGCAGGGCTTCCACGCTCTGGGCCTGCACCGACGGATCGCGCGCGCGGTTGTCCTGCAGGCGTTGCAGCGAACCGCCGGCGCAGAACCACTTGCCTTCTCCGACGATGACCACGCTGCGAATCTCGTCGCTGCCCTCCGCGCCGTTGAGCGCCTCGATGCCGGCGGCGTACATCTCCGGGCCCAGCGCGTTGCGCAGCGAAGGGTTGGAAATCGTCAGCACCATCGTGCCGGCCTCGGTCCTGCTTTTCAGTTCTGCGGTCATGGTGTTGGCTACTCTTCGGGATGGGTGAGGCTCAGGCCGAGCGCGCCGCGCCGGCGCAGCCACGGGCTCGGGCGATAGCGCGGATCGCCGTAAACGGTCTGAAGGTTGAACAGCACCTCCAGCATATTGGTCGGGCCGTACAGGTCGCCCATGGCCAGCGGTCCCTGCGGATAGCCGAGCCCGAGCCGCACCGCCAGATCGAGATCGCCGGGCGAGCACACGCCCTGCTGGCACATGTCGCAGGCGATGTTCACGATGGTGGCCAGCACCCGCTGGGTGACGAAGCCGCCGCTGTCGCGGATCACGCTGACCGGCTTGCCGTCGGATGCGAAGAGGGCGTGCGCCGCGTCGCGCAGGTCGCGCCGGGTGGCGGGGTTCGTGGCCAGCACGCGGCGCCGCGTGGCCGCGTCGTCAGCCAGCATGTCGATGCCCAGCGTGCGGGTGGCGTCCAGGCGATCGACCGCCGCCACCGTCGTGACGTCGAAGCCGAGCGGCGCGACCAGGATCAATGCCCCGGACGAGGGCGCGCTGCCGGTTTCGATCTGCGCGCCCAGCTGGTGGACGAGGCGCAGCAACTCGGGCCGGCGCGCCGCGCGCGGCGACACCCAGACCGGCGGCAGCGCCTGGCCTTTCGGCGCGGTCGGTTCGGGCTCCTGCTGGATCTCGCCGTCGGTGTAGCGATAGAAGCCTTCGCCGGTCTTGCGGCCCAGCACGCCCGCTGCCGTTCGCTGGGCGGCGATCACGCTGGGCCGGAAGCGCGGCTCCTCGTAGTACTGGCGGTAGATCGATTCCATCACCGGATGCGAGACATCCAGCCCGGTCAGGTCGAGCAGTTCGAAGGGCCCGAGCCGGAAGCCGGCCTGGTCGCGCAGGATCCGGTCGATGGTCGCGAAATCGGCCACCCCCTCGCCCACGATGCGCAGCGCCTCGGTGCCGTAGCCGCGGCCCGCATGGTTGACGATGAAGCCGGGCGTGTCCTTCGCCTGGACGGCGCTGTGGCCCATCTCCTTGGCGTAGGCCGCGAGGCGGCGGCAGACCTCCGGCGCGGTCTTGAAACCGGCCACGACTTCGACCACCCGCATCAATGGCACCGGATTGAAGAAGTGAAAGCCCGCCATGCGCTCGGGATGCGCCAGCGCCTGCGCGATCGCGGTGACCGACAGCGAGGAGGTGTTGCTGGCCAGCACGGCATTCGGGTCCACGAGGGCCTCGAGTTCGCGAAACAGGCGCCGCTTGACCTCCAGATCCTCGACCACCGCCTCGATGACCAGGTCGCAGGCGGCCAGCGACTGCATCGAATCGGCGACTTCGATGCGTGCGCGCAACGCTTCGTGCGCGACCGGATCGAGCTTGCCCTTGTCCTCCTGGCGCTTCCATTGGGCCAGGATCGAGTCCCGTCCACGCAGGGCCGCTCCCTCGAAGCTGTCGACCAGCAGCACCTGGCTGCCGGATTGGGCCGCGATCTGTGCAATACCTCTCCCCATTGCGCCTGCACCGATCACGCCGACCTTGGAAAAATTCACAGTCATTTGATAATTGTCTCTCGCTGATCCGGTAGCCCTGACACCCGTGTCAGAATGTGTCAACTTTCGATTGCTTTTTCTAGCCCATTTTGCAATTCCCACGACTCGTCGCGAGCCTGTTCCTCATCGGGTTCGCGCTTGAATCCTCCGCCTTGACGATCGGTCGGCCCCAGGGGCCTGTCTGGATCGGCAAGCCGATGGACGTGGTGATTCCACTCTCGCTCGATACCGCGGATGCCGATGGCGCCATGTGCCTCGACGCCGAGGTTCTGCAAGGCGATACGCCGATCCCGGACCGAAGGGTGACTGTATCCCTCGATCGGGGCGCCGGCGGCGCCTCGATGCACATTCGGTCCACCGTGACGGTCGATGAACCTGTCGTCACGCTGAACGTGCGCGCCGGCTGCTCCCTGGCCACAACGCGCAGCTTCACGCTGCTGGCGGATGTGCCGGTCGATGCGGCGCTGCCCGACATCGTGTCCGGCGGCGCCGTGGCTTCGTCGGCACCGCTGGCGCCGCCTCGTCCCGCCGCGCGCCAGGCATCGCGCAGCGCCGGAGGCAGTGGGGGTGTGCCAGGTGTCGCCGATGCGGGTGGCGCGGCCGCGCGACGCAACCCGGCGCCGGATGCCCAGGCCGGTGATGCCGAGGCGCCCGTCCAGCGGCGCGCCCGGCCGCCGGCCGACGCGGCGCCGGTGGTGCGGCATCGGCCGGTGGCCGTGCGCCCGCCCGCCGTCGTCCATGCACCGCCTCCGGCGCCGGCGCAGCCATCAGCGCCGCCCGAGCCGCCCGGTGATGCGGCCGCCGCGCGGCCGCGCCTGCAGCTCGAGGCGCTCGATCCCGCCGCCGCAGTCGCCGGCAGCCTGAAGGCCACCCCGGAGCTGACCTTGCCCGGTGCGCCGGATCCGGCGCGCCGGGCAGCGGCCGCCGCGCTCTGGAATGCGCTCGATCCAGCGGCAGCGCAACGCCAGCAGGAGGCCGATCGCAGCAAGGAACTCGAAGCCGCCCTCGTGGCATTGCGCCAGCAGGCGGCGCAGAACCAGAAGGCCTTGCTCGAAATGCGCAGCGAGTTGGCACAAGCGCGCGACAGCCGCTACCAGAATCCGCTCGTCTACGCCTTGATCGTGCTGCTGCTGATGGCGCTGGCCGGTCTCTTCCTGCTCTGGCGACTGGCGCAAAAGGCCACGGCACCCGCCTGGTGGGGCGAGGCGGCGCCGGCCGGCAAGGCAGCGGCTCCGCGGCGTACCAGCCGCGGCCTGCTCGATGACGACATGGAACCGGACGACGACGACGCGCCTGCGCGACGCGGCGATCCGCCGCGTTTCTTCCCGCCCACGCCTTTCGCGCGGCTCGATTCGGGCGAGCTCGGCAGCGGTCCGGACGAGCCCGCGGTCCTGCCGCTGCACCATGCCGACGGCACACCGGTGCGGCCGGTCAATACCGAAGAGCTGTTCGACGTCCAGCAGCAATCGGACTTCTTCCTTTCGCTCGGCCAGCAGGACCAGGCGATCGCGGTGCTGCGCGAGCACATCGCGGCGAATCCGGGCACCAGCGCGCTGGCCTATCTGGACCTGCTGCGCATCTACCACTCGCTGGAGCGCAAGGACGACTATGCGCGGCTGGCGGTGGAGTTCGAACGCGTCTTCAATGCCGATGTGCCGGATTTCGCGCATTTCGCCGACGCCGGGCGCGGCCTCGAATACTACCGTGGCGCCCTGGCGCGCATCGAGGCGCTGTGGCCGGCGCCCGGCACCCTGGCACTGATCGAGGAACTGGTGTTTCGCAAGCCGGGGGGCCAGGAGGAAGGCGGCTTCGACCTGACGGCCTACCAGGAACTGCTGCTGCTCTATTCGGTGGCCAAGGAAGTCATCGAACCGGAGAGCCCCCGTGCCGCCATGGCGCTGCCGCGGGAGGCCTTTGCGGACACCATCTCGCACGAGGGGCCGCCCACCGCGACCGCGCCGATCGACGTGCTGGCGGCTGCGCCACCAGCGTCCACTTCGGCGCCGGCCCCGGCGGCGGAGGTGCCGGTGCTGCCGCCGTCACTGTATGG
>DASXKG010000170.1:0-2736 GCA_036496965.1 Variovorax sp. | reverse complement strand
AGCTCGTACAGCCCGGGCGGCTACACGCCTCCTGGCCTTGCCGCCATCGTCGCCAACCCGGCGCTCGCCACGGCCGACAATGCTCGTGCCGGCAAGTACGTCGGTGGCCGCATCGGTTACGCCAGTGGCCCGTTCGACGTTGCTTTTGCCTATGCTGAAAGCACGATCGCTTCGAGCTACTACTTCGGTTCCACGACCAGGCTCGACACGTATAACCTGGGCGGTTCGTATGACTTCGGCGTGGTCAAGCTGTTCGGTGAATACTCGAACAACAAGCAGAAGACCGACCTGGCCACCAACACCTTCAACCCCTTCGGCACCACCAAGCCGGGTGCCAACGGTGGTCTGATCGGCGTGACCGTGCCGATCGGTGCTGGCCTGATCCGCGCTTCGTATTCGGGCATCAAGTACAACAACCTGAACCCGAACGTGTTCTTCAACACCACGGAACCGAGTGCTGACCAGTTCGCCATCGGCTACGTGTACAACCTGTCGAAGCGCACCGCCCTGTACGCGACCTACTCGTACCTGAAGGACAAGAACGGCGCGAACCTGACGGTTGGTGGCCCGGCCTTCTACCAAGGTCTGCCCATCGGCGTGACCGCTGGTGCTGCGTTCGCTGCCGTGCCGAAGAATTCGCAAGGCTACGACATCGGTATCCGTCACGCCTTCTGATCTGACGCTGGCTCAGGCCAGCATCATTGGGAAGAGTCTCGAAAGCCATCCGACGAAAGTCGGGTGGCTTTTTTTTGTCTTGCAGGGGCGTGGGGACTCCGGGGGAACCCGGTCCTGGGCCTACAAATTGCTCTGATACGATTGTTAAACCTTGTGTATTGAATGATCGCTTTCGTCCTGCGCCGCCTGATCCAGGCCGTGATCGTCATGGTCGTGGTGGCCTTCATCGCGTTCCTGCTTTTCCAATACGTCGGCGATCCGGTGGTGTTCCTGCTGGGCCAGGATGCGAAGCCCGAGCAGATCCGCGAGCTGCGCGCGGCGCTCGGCCTGGACCAGCCCTTCTTCGTGCAGTTCTGGCACTTCCTGGTCAACGCGGCGCAAGGCGAGTTCGGCCTCAGCCTGCGCCAGGGCGCCAAGGTGTCGCGCCTGATCGGCGAGCGCTTTCCCGCCACGCTCGAACTCTCGCTGGTGGCCGCTGCACTGGCGGTGGTGATCGGCATCCCGATCGGGGTCTACACGGCGCTCAAGCGGGGCAGCCTGCTGAGCCAGCTGTTCATGACCGTCTCGCTGCTGGGCGTGTCGCTGCCGACCTTCCTGATCGGCATCCTGCTGATCCTCGTGTTCGCGGTGCACCTGGGCTGGTTTCCCAGCTTCGGCCGCGGCGAGACCGTGAACTTCGGCTGGTGGAGCTCGGGCCTGCTGACTTTGGATGGGTGGATGCATATCGCGCTGCCGGCGATCACGCTGGCGATCTTCCAGCTCACGCTGATCATCCGCCTGGTGCGCGCCGAGATGCTCGAGGTGCTGCGCGCCGACTACATCAAGTTCGCGCGTGCGCGCGGCCTCTCGGACCGCGCCATCCACTTCGGCCATGCGCTCAAGAACACCCTGGTGCCCGTGATGACCATCACCGGGCTGCAGCTCGGCGGGCTGATCGCCTTTTCGATCATCACCGAGTCGGTCTTCCAGTGGCCCGGCATGGGCCTGCTGTTCATCCAGGCAGTGACCTTCGCCGACATTCCGGTGATGGCCGCCTACCTGTGCCTCATTGCATTGATCTTCGTCGTGATCAACCTCGTGGTCGACCTGCTCTATTTCGCTGTCGATCCGCGCCTGCGACTCGGCAATGCCGGAGGCCATTGAATGACCGAATCCCCCGCGTCCCGACTGCGTGCCAGCGGCCGACCCTTTGCCCACATCGCCCGCTTCCATCCGGAAATCACCAGCCTGCGCCGCGACCTGCATGCGCATCCGGAGCTCGGCTTCGAGGAGGTCTACACCTCGGCGCGCGTGCGCGAAGCGCTGAAGGCCTGCGGCGTCGACGAGATCCACACGGGCATCGGCAAGACCGGCGTGGTCGGCGTGGTTCGCGGGCGTGGCGTGGGCAGCGGCCGCATGATCGGCCTCAGGGCCGACATGGACGCCTTGCCGATGGGCGAGGACAACGACTTCGCGTGGCGCTCCGGCAAGAAGGGCCTGATGCACGGATGCGGCCACGACGGACACACGGCGATGCTGGTCGGCGCCGCGCGCTACCTGGCCGAGACGCGCAACTTCGACGGGTGCGCGGTACTCATCTTCCAGCCCGGCGAGGAGGGCTTCGCCGGCGCCCGGGTGATGATCGAAGACGGCCTCTTCGAGAGGTTTCCGGTGCAATCGGTCTATGCCATGCACAACTGGCCCGGCATGCCGGCGGGCACCATCGGCACCAATCGCGGCGCGATGATGGCGGCGGCAGACCGCATCACGATCGAGGTCACGGGCAAGGGCGGCCATGGCGCGCATGCCCACCTGACGGTCGATCCGGTGCTGGTGTCGGCGCACATCATCACCGCGGTGCAAAGCATCGTGGCGCGCAACGTGCGCCCGATCGATGCGGCGGTGATCAGCATCTGCGCGGTGCAGGCGGGCGACCTCGGCGCCATGAGCGTGGTGCCGGGCAAGGCGATCTTGGTCGGCACCGTGCGCACCTTCAGTTCGCGCGTGCAGGAGCAGGTCGAGAAGCGCCTGGCCGAGCTCTGCGCCGCGGTGGCCGCCGGCTTCGGCGCCACGGCCCGGGTC